>CAMJJZ010000038.1 GCA_946406275.1 uncultured Bacteroidales bacterium
GAATGACGAAAAGAAATGACGAAAAATGTGTATATTTGTAGGGTATGCTGAAGATATTGAGGGCGTCGGCAGGGGCCGGCAAGACATATCAGCTGGCTTTGGAGTATATAAGGCTGTTGGTGCGGGAGGAGGATCCTCTGGCGTACAGGCATGTGCTGGCCGTGACGTTTACCAATAAGGCCACGGAGGAGATGAAGAGCAGGATACTGAAGGAGCTGGATACGCTGGCCAGGGAGCCGGAGAAGTCTAAGTATCTGGAGAAGCTGCTGCCGGAGTGCGGAGGGAGTGTGGAGCTGCTGCAGGAGAGGGCAAAGACGCAGCTGTCCGGGATTTTGCATGACTATTCCGCATTTGCGGTTTCTACAATTGATAAGTTTTTCCAGCAGACGCTGAGGGCTTTTTCGCGCGAGGTGGGACAGTTCTCATCGTACCAGGTGCAGCTGGATATGAAGGCGCTCCAGCAGGAGTGCGTGGACCTTGTGCTGGACGGCCTGCAGGAGAATGACAAAGATTTGCTTGGGTGGCTTACGGAGTCTGCAAGGACGGACCTTTCCAAGACCGGAAGGTTCTCCGTGGAAAATACCCTTATGGATATGGCCAAGAGCCTTTACGACCTGCCTGAAGATGCTCCAATCCTCTCCCATGGGCAGCTCATGGAGTTGCGCAAGAAGTGCAAGGAAGTGATGGCGGCGTTTGAGAAAGACCTTGCCGCGGCCGTGAAAAGTATTGAAGATGTGTTCAACGCCGCAGGAGTGGATACGGCAGATACGTATAATAGCTGGCTGAGCAAAGGAATAAATAAGTGCAAGGACCCTGCAACCATTGCAGCACCCACGCCGGCTTTCCGTAATAAGGCACAGGATCCCTCCCAGTGGTTCCCAAAGGCCAAGGCCTGTTACCTGCCTGCCGTGCAGGGCAGGCTGGAAGGGCCTCTGGATGCGTTCCTGGCCATGTTTGACCAGCCGTTCAAGGACTACAAGACTGCAAGGATAATCATCGACCAGATATATAGCCTGGGCGTGGCGGATACACTCCGGAAGGCCTTTGCCGACGTGCAGAAGCAGAACAACGTGATTACCCTGGAGGACTCCAACACCATACTCCGAGGCATAATTGACGGCACGGACACTCCGTTCATTTATGAGAAGCTTGGCGTCCGCTTTGACGATTTCCTACTGGACGAGTTCCAGGACACGTCGGACGTGCAGTGGGATAACTTCCTGCCGCTGATTAGGGGCAGCGAAAGCACCGGCGGGCAGTCCCTGGTGGTTGGAGACGTAAAGCAGAGCATATACAGGTGGAGAGGGTCCGACTGGAGCCTCCTGGGAAGCAGGATACGCAAGGAGTTCCCCCGCGCGGAATCTGAGAATCTGACGGGCAACCACCGCACCTGCAGGCGCATAGTGGAGTTCAACAACCGCTTCTTCAAGTATGCGGCCGATACCCTGGACGGCATGCTGGGCCTGGACCCCGCCTCAACGGACAGCATCTCCTACATCTATAATGGCGTAAGGCAGGACGTGTGCACCAAAGAAACCGCCCAGGGCCTTGTGGAAGCAGTTTTCGCCGACGACCAGATGGGCGAGGTGGTGTCATCGGTCCAGTCCCTTATTGAAAAAGGCGTGGCCCCCGGCCAGATTGCAGTATTGGTGCGCAACAACAAGGAAGGAAGCCAAACGGCGGCAGCCCTGGTGAAGGAAGGCGTCTCCGTGGTGTCGGACGATTCCCTCTTTGTGAGGTCCTCCGTGACCGTGCGGCGCCTGGTGTCCCAGATGTCGCTGGTGGCAAGTCCGTCAAATCCGGACAAGCCGTCGGCCGCCGGTTTCATGGGGGCGGAGCTTGGGCTGGAGATTCCGGAGAATTACCATTCTCTGCTGGACCTTGCAGAAGGCCTCCTGAGGTCTCTGTATGATGCCGATCCCCAGAAATTCCAGGCCGAAATCCCCTACATCCAGGCCTTCATGGACTACCTCAAGGACTGGATGAGTACCGGCGGGAACAACCTGGACGCCTTCCTCAAGGCATGGCAGGTGTCGGAGGCGAAGATATCGTCCCCGTCGTCTGGAAACTCCGTGAGAGTGATAACCATACACAAAGCCAAGGGACTGGAGTTCCCCTTTGTGATATTCCCCTTTGCCGAGAAGGTTACGTTGTATAAGGAATCCACCTACTGGTGCGCTCCGGAGCTGGAAGGCAGCGCACTGAAGGAGAAAGCCCAGGGATATTTCCGAGTGAGCCTGGATTCCGGCGCCTCCGATTCCCTCTTTGAAAAGAGGTACCTGGAGGAAAGGCGGATGCAGGCCATAGACAATATAAACACTTTCTACGTGGCCCTTACCCGCCCAAAGTTCGGGATAAAGATAATTGCCAAAACTCTGCCGAAAGAGATTAAAAACAACAATTTTTCGCAGATACTTTACAGCTTCCTGGGAACAACGGATTATTCTGAGGGAGAGTTGTTTGTACCGCCGGTGGAGGAGAATAAGGAGGAATCCATGGTGCTGGGTTATCCCTCCTTCCCTGCCCAGAGCGGCGGCCGCCTGTGCTTCTCCCCGGAGGCCGCGGACTACTTTGGAGAGGACGGCACCTACGGCCAGGACGCCAGCGCCCGCATCCGCGGAAACGTTCTGCACGATATATTGTCGTCCATTGTGGTAGAGGCCGATGTCCCCGCCGCCGTGCACTCCGCCGTGCTGGACGGAGACCTTCCCGCAAAGGCGGAGAAAGAGACTCTGGAGCTGCTGGAAAGCCGCATTGCATCCGTGCGGGAGCGCGGGTGGTTCTCCCCTGGCGCCAAGGTTATCCGTGAGGCGGCAATCCTTGACCGTTCCGGCCAGGAATGGCGCCCGGACCGCGTTGTAGTGCATCCAGACGGCAGCGTGAGCGTAATAGACTACAAGTCCGGAGAGCCGGATCCAAAGTATGTACGACAGGTAGAACGGTACGTTAACCTGTACCGCGCCATGGGGTATTCAGATGTGAAAGGATACCTGTGGTATCTGGCGGACAATACCGTCAAAGAATCTTAGGTTACAGAATCTTGTCCAGATAGTAGAAAATGAGGCGGATGCGCTTCATGAGGACGGGATAGTCCAGGGTGTCCGGAGTATCCCCTGGCTTGTTGTTGAGCATGGTTATTCCCGATGTGAACATTACCGCCGGAATGCCGTGCTCCAGGAACACTTTCTGGTCCGATATGCTCCTGTAGAACAGCCTTGTGAAATCCTTGCTGCCGTAGTAGTCGAATCCCAGTTCCAGGCCTATGCGCTGTGTTTTTTCCACGCTCTGGAGGGTGGAGCGGCGGCCGGTGGATTCCTCGCTGAGCATGAGGAGATAGTCCGGATTGCCCTTGGTTATTGGAGACATGGAGGAACCAAGCTGGTCAAGGTTGATTACCATTGAGATGTCTTCCGCCTTGAAGCCAAGCTTGCCGCCCTGGATGCGGCTCCAGAGGTCCGCCGCGCCCGCAAGATCCTTTTCCTTGGCGTCAAGAGCAACGAATACCAGAGTGGTATTGTAGGTCTTGTGGCAGTCCTTCATCTTCTTGAACATCCTGGCAATCTGCAGCATGGCCGCAACGCCGGAGGCATTGCTGTCCGCTCCCGGGAAGAAGCTGCCGCCAAGCTTGCCGTAATTGTCGAAGTGTGCCATGAGGATAACCACGCGTGAGCCCGTTCCGGAAATCTTTCCTATGACGTTCCTGCACATTGCGCCGGAATTACGGAAGCCGTAAAGATATGTGCCGCCAACGTTCTCCAGGCCGGCCTCGCGGAACTGGAGGTCTATCCAGCCGGCAGCGGCGGCGCCGCCGGGCGTGCCTGCCGCCCTGCCGCCAAGGGACTCCGCGCAGAGATATTCCACAGCCTCCTTCACATACTTTTCGCTCACTGCAGTCTCCGCGTTGCGGGCCGATATGACATATCCGCTGCGCTGTGCCGCCGCCCTAAGGGGCAGGGCCAACGCGAGCGAGCAAAACACAATTATTTTTGCTATCTTTGTCATTTGGCGCGAAATTAGTTATTTAAGCGCTGAAATGAAAATTTTTTTGATGAAACGCATCCTTGTCACGGCCTTAATCCTTCTTCTGGGTATCAATCTTCATGCCCAGTGGGACAAGGACGTGTTCTCCTTCCGCGGACGCACCGCCCTGCAGGACGGCCGTTACTCCGATGCCGTTTCACACTTCAATATCCTTGCCCAGCTGGACACAACGGACCACTGGACATTCTTCTACAGGGGAATTGCCAAGTACAACCTTGGAGACATTCGCGGCGCAAATGCGGATTTCTCCACGGCCGTGCGCCTTAATCCGGTGTTCACTTCAGGATATCACTACAGGGCCATCACGGAAAGCCGCAGCGGCAATTACGACGGCGCTTTGCGTGACCTTGAGAGGGCCATACAGCTGCGTCCGGGCAACCCCGGACTGTATTTCACGCGCGGCGTCACGTATTTTTTGAGCAGGCAGTTTGACAAAGCCGTAACGGACTTTGACAAGTACATACGCCAGGAGCCCAAGGACCCGTCCGCGTACCTCAACCGCGGTGCGTCCTATCTGTTTTTGACGGACACCACAAAGGCCCTGGAGGACTACAACAAGGCCATAAAGCTGGACCGCTTTGAGCCGGAAGGCTACATACGCCGCGGCGGCCTCTCCGCCGCCCGTGGCAAGCTGGACGACGCCCTGAAGGATCTTGACAAGGCCATAGAGCTGGACTCCACCATGACGCTGGCGTACTTCCAGAGGGCCCTTGTCCGCGCGGAGAAGGGAGACCTGAAGGATGCCATGACGGATCTCAATACCGTTTTGAAGTATGAGCCCGGCAACGCCCTCACCCTCTACAACAGGAGCCTCCTGAGCGCCCAGGTGGGAGATTATGAGGGCGCGCTGAGTGACATGGACCGCGTTATAAACATCAACCCTGGAAACGTGCTGGCGTACTTCAACCGCGCGGGGTATTTCATTGAAATGCAGCGCTGGGACGACGCCCTGGCGGACTATAACAAGGCAATCGAGCTGTATCCGGACTTTGCAAAGGCGTATATGAACCGCGCCTTCGTGGAGCTGCAGATGGGCATGAAACGGGCCTCCCGTGAGGACTACCGCACCGCCCGCCGCAAGGTGGCGGAATACGAGACCTCAACCGCCTCCGGGGCCGATTTCTCCGACACCACCAAGAAGTACAGCAACCTCCTGGCGCTGGATGCGGACTTTGCCCGTCACGGCGGCTTCGAGAACGAGATGCTCCGCCACAGGGACGTTGACATAAACCTGAAGCCGCTGTACCGCTTTGCCCTTGCCGGGGAGGCCGCCGCGGGGGCCAACATCCTGGAACACAGGTATGAAAACAGGCTCCTGGACCGCTTTGTTCAGGCATCGCCGCTGCCGGTAGAGGTGGCATCGTCCCAGAAGGAGGTGCCGGCGGAAGTGCTGGAAGAAAAAACCGGGGACAGCTTCGTGAGCGGCCTGCAGCAGGTGGGAAAGAAGCAGTATTCCCAGGCCCTGACATATCTGGACAGGGCTGTGGACAGCGAGTCCTCTGATACTTACTCAAATTATTACAAGGCCTTCTACCTCATGAACAGGGCCGTCCTCAGGGCGGAAATGATAGAATTCATAGCCTCCTTCGAGTCCAACGTCCAGTCCCTCTCCATGGACGATAAGGGCGCAACCCGTGCCCGCGTCCGTGAGCAAGTGACCCGGGAGTACGACTACTCCGAAGCCCTGGCGGATATGGAGCAGGCCGCGGCGCTTCTGCCGTCGTTCCCGTACATCCAGTTCAACCTGGGTAACCTGTACTGCCTTTCTTCCCGTTTTGTGGAGGCTATAGACAGCTACGACAAGGCCGTGAAGCTGTACCCCTGGATGGGAGACGCCTACTTCAACCGCGGCCTGGTGCTCATATATCTGAAGGACAAGGAAAAGGGCTGCATAGACCTTTCCAGGGCCGGTGAGCTGGGCGTTGAAGGCGCCTACACCGTCATAGGCCGATATTGTACCAAGGAGGACAACCCGTAATGAGATTCGTTAGTTTTTCCAGTGGGAGCTGCGGCAACTGCAGCCTGCTTCTTGGTGAGCGGTCCGGAATCCTGATAGACGCCGGAGTGGGCATCCGTACCGTGAAAAAGGAGCTCACGGCGCTGGGGCTGGGACTGGAGAACATATCGGCAATACTTATCACGCACGACCACGGGGACCATATCCGCTCCCTTGGCTCCTTCTGCAAGAGGGTGCAGGCACCGGTATGGACCACGGAAACCCTCCACAACGCCCTGGCGTGGCATCCTTTCACAAAGGAATGGATTGGCCCGTGCCGGCAGGTGCTCACCCCCGGAGTGTGGAACCAGATCACGGAGGACTTCGAGGTGCGCTTCTTTGTGGTGCCGCACGACGCCACGCAGTGCGTGGGCTACGCCATACGCTCCGGAGAGGAGCTGTTCGTCCTCATGACAGACCTTGGCCACACCACGGAAGACTCCATGTACTGGGCATCCCAGGCCACCACGGTGGTGGTTGAGTCCAATTACGACGACGACATGCTCCTTGGCGGGGACTACCCGGAGGAGCTCAAAAAACGCATCCGGCAGGGCTACGGGCACCTTTCCAACAGCGACTGCGAGGAAGCTATAGTGAAGTTCATGCATCCGGGGCTCAGGAACATTTTCCTGTGCCACCTGAGCGGGAACAACAACACGCCGGAACTGGCATATCAGAGCGCCATGCAGGCGCTGGAAGTGGCCGGAGTTGAGCCCGGAAGCATTTCCGTGAGGGTTCTTAGGAGGGGTTTAGTGTCTCCGCTACTAAATCTGTAAAATTATTAGGAGATTTGCCAAAAATTGTTTAGATTTGTAACCATATAAAGAGATTTTTGGCAATTTATGAATCTGCACGTAACATCGGAGACAGGCCGCCTCAGGACAGTGATCCTGGGACTTCCCTACCGGAACGGCCCCACCCCCACGCTTAACCAGACCTTTGACAGCAAGTCCTACGAGTCCGTCCTCCACGGAGTGTACCCGGAGGAGCCGGACATCATCTCGGAGATGGACGCTTTCAAGGCCGTGCTGGAGAAGTACGGCGTGCAGGTCCTGCGCCCCGCCCTGGTGCCGGACTGCAACCAGGTTTTCGCGCGTGACGTGGGATTCGTCATAGACGACAAAATCATCGTCTCCAACATTATCCCGGACAGGCAGGAAGAGATTGACGCATACGGGGATATTTACAGGCAGATCCACTACAAACAGATATACAACCTCCCGGAGGCCGTGCACGTGGAAGGCGGAGATGTGGTGCTGTGGGGAGATACCATCTTCCTTGGCCAGTA
Organism: uncultured Bacteroidales bacterium; assembly: GCA_946406275.1. The sequence continues at coordinate 7,326 of CAMJJZ010000038.1, forward strand.
CGCCTTTGAGGACTACCCTCAGGTTAAAACCGCCCGCACCAACCGCCTGGCGCTGGATTACCTCCGGATGCTGTTCCCGGAAAAGACAATCGTCCCGCTAAACCTGCGCAAGAGCGACACGGACCCTTACGACGGCATCCTGCACCTGGACTGCACGTTCATGCCCGTGGGCCGCGGAAAGTGCATTATCTACCGCCGGGGCTTCCTGAACCCGCGGGATGCAGACCGCGTGGTGGAGATGTTCGGCGGTGAGGAAAACGTGTTTGAGCTCACCACGGAAGAAATGTACTGGATGAACTCCAACGTGTTCTCCATCAGCGAGGACGTTGTGGTCACGGAAGAGCATTTCTACAGGCTCAACAAGCACCTCAGGGACAAATGGGGAATGACGGTTGAGACGGTTCCATATCGTGAAATATCAAAGATGGGCGGGCTCCTAAGGTGCTCCACCCTTCCTCTTCTTAGAGACTAACCAATGACACAGAAACTAGCAATGGTGGCTTTCGGGGGCAACGCACTCCTCCGGGCCGGTCAGAAGGGCACCTATGCCCAGCAGCTTGAAAACGTAGAGAATACCTGCCAGCAGCTGGTGGGGCTTCTCAAAAGCGGATACAACGTGGTAATTGGCCACGGAAACGGCCCCCAGGTGGGCAACGCCATGCTCCGCCACGAGGGCGGCCGCAAGGTCTTTGGCCTTGAGCCCATGCCAATGGACTTCTGCGGCTCTGAAACGCAGGGCTCCATAGCCTACATGATTGAAACCGGCATGGAAAGGGTGCTCAACCGCGAGGGCCTGGACCGCAAGGTGGTCTCCTTGGTGACCCGCGTGGAGGTTGCCGCCGATGATCCCGCCTTCCAGAACCCCACCAAGCCCGTGGGTCCGTATTACACGGAAGAGGAAGTGAAGGGCATGGAGGGCACCTTCCGCCCGGACGCCAAAGGCAACGGCTGGAGAAAGGTAGTCCCCTCTCCCAAGCCTCTCAACATTAACAATATCGACCTTGTAGAGCGCCTTGCTCGTGAGGGCTGCATAGTGGTCACCGTTGGTGGCGGCGGCATCCCCGTAGTCAAGGACGGAGACGGCCACAAGGGCATAGAGGCGGTAATAGACAAGGACCTGGCAAGCGCCCTGGCCGCCCTCCGGATGAAGGCCGATTCACTTTACATCCTCACCGATGTGCCCAAGGTATACATCAATTTCCGCAAGGCCGACGAGAAGGCGCTGGACACCATGACGGTGGCCCAGGCCAAGGAATACCTGGCCCAGGGCATGTTCGGGGAAGGCTCCATGGCCCCCAAGGTGCGTGCGGGAATCATGTTCGTTGAAGGTGGCGGCGGAGAGTGCATAATCACGGAAGCCGGACGCCTCAACGACCCCACTGCAGGAACAAGAATAATACTTTAAATACATAACACTATGGCTTATAACCTCAGAAACCGCAGCTTCCTGAAGCTGCTGGACTTCAGCCCCAAGGAAATCCGCTATTTCCTGGACCTTGCCCGTGACCTCAAAAGGGCAAAATATGCAGGCACCGAGCAGCCCCGCATGAAAGGCAAGAACATCGCCCTCATTTTCGAAAAGACCTCCACGCGCACACGCTGCGCCTTCGAGGTGGCCGCCTACGACCAGGGCGCACACGTGACCTATCTTGGCCCTTCCGGCTCACAGATTGGCATCAAGGAGACCATGAAAGATACCGCACGCGTGCTTGGACGCATGTTCGACGGCATAGAGTACCGCGGCTTTGCACAGAAGACCGTGGAGGAGCTGGCGGAGTTTGCAGGCGTTCCCGTGTGGAACGGCCTCACCAACGAAGCCCATCCCACCCAGGTTCTGGCAGACCTCCTCACCATGGAGGAGCACACGGACAAGCCCCTTAGCCAGGTCTCATTCGCATACCTCGGCGACTCCCGCTTCAACATGGGTAACTCCCTTCTGGTTGGCGGCGCAAAGATGGGCATGGACGTGCGCATAGTGGCCCCCAAGGCCCTCCAGCCTTCAAAGGAACTGGTGGACAAGTGCCTTGAGATTGCCAAAGATACCGGCGCCCGCGTTACCATCACTGACGATGTTGACGCTGGCGTAAAGGGCTGCGACTTCATTTACACGGATATCTGGGTCTCCATGGGAGAACCGGACGAGGTCTGGAAAGAGCGCATTGGCATGCTCATGCCTTACCAGGTAAACGCATCCCTCATGAAGCGTACGGGCAACCCCAAGTGCAAGTTCATGCACTGCCTGCCTTCCTACCACAACCTTGACACCAAGGCCGGAAAGGACGTGTACGAAAAGTTCGGCCTGAACGGCATAGAGGTAACCGAGGACGTGTTCGAAAGCGAGAACAGCATAGTCTTCGACGAGGCCGAGAACCGCATGCACACCATCAAGGCCGTGATGGTTGCAACCCTTGGCGACTGACATCCTAACCTAACCACATAATAATGGAAAAGAAAATGACTTCCGCAGATTACATTGCACTGGAAGAAAAGTACGGTGCCCACAACTATCACCCGCTGCCCGTAGTCCTTTGCAAAGGACAGGGCGTTTTCGTATGGGACGTGGAAGGAAAGCGCTACTTCGACTTCCTTTCCGCATATTCCGCAGTGAACCAGGGTCACTGCCACCCCAAGATTGTGAAGGCCGTTTGCGACCAGGCCCAGAAGCTGTGCCTCACCTCCCGCGCCTTCTACAACGACTGCCTGGGCCCCTATGAGAAGATGGCAACCGAGTTCTTCGGCTACGACAAGCTACTGCCCATGAACTCCGGCGCAGAGGCTGTTGAGACGGCCCTCAAGCTTGCCCGCCGCTGGGGATACAAGGTAAAAGGCATCCCTGAGAACGAGGCCCTCATAGTTGTCTGCAACGGCAACTTCCACGGCAGGACCATCACCATCGTCACAATGTCATCGGACCCGGACAGCTATTCCCAGTACGGACCGTTCACCCCGGGATTCATCCAGATCCCCTATGACGATGTTGACGCCCTCCGCAAGGTCCTGGACGAAAAAGGCGACAAGGTTTGCGCAATGCTGGTGGAGCCCATCCAGGGCGAGGCCGGCGTATACGTCCCCCACGACGGCTACCTCAAGGCCTGCTACGACCTCTGCCACGCTCACAACGTCCTCTTCGTTGCCGATGAGGTTCAGACCGGCATAGGCCGCACGGGCAAGATGTTCGCCTGCGACCACGAGGGCATCCGCCCGGACATGATCACCATAGGCAAAGCCCTCTCCGGCGGCACCCTTCCCGTATCTGCAGTTCTGGCCGATGACGAGATCATGCTCACCATCCTTCCCGGCGAGCACGGTTCCACCTTTGGCGGCTTCCCTCTTGCCGCAAAGGCCGCCGTGGCAGCCCTGGAAGTTATCCGTGACGAGCACCTCACTGAGAACGCCGCCCGCCTTGGCGTGATCTTCCGCGAAGAGATTTCCAAGATAAAGAGCCCGCTGTTCAAGAGCGTCCGCGGCAAGGGCCTCCTGAACGCCGTGATCACGGAGCCCCAGAACGGCATCGAAGCCTGGGACATCTGCCTCAAGATGGCCGAAAAAGGCCTCCTCGCCAAACCCACCCACCGCCACATCATCCGCTTCGCCCC
>CAMJJZ010000039.1 GCA_946406275.1 uncultured Bacteroidales bacterium
GCGGCAGACATCCGTTCCAGCGCCCAGGGCCTGTTCATGATGATGACCAACGGCTTCGGCGCCACCATTGGCACCCTGGCCGCCGGCGCCGTTGTAGAAGCCTGCGACGTGTTCAACACCCCCGCCAACTGGCCCAACGCCTGGTACATCTTCGCCGCCTACGCCTTTGTGGTTGGCATCCTCTTCATGATCCTCTTCAAGGACCCCAGAAAGAAAGCCAAAGCATAGAAAGCCAAATCACAGAAACTGCTGGACCGATACTCCTCAACTGTGGGTACCGGTCCATTTTTTTGCAGGGCTCCTGCAGCTGATGGTCCAGAAAATGGGACATCAACCACAAATTGGGACATCAGCCGCACTTTTACTCCAATTGGTTCTCCAGGATGTTTTCAATGTTGATGGCGCGGGTGGGGGTGATGTCATAGTGGATTTCGAAGCAGGTGTAGTGGTGGCGGTGGCCGATTTTGCTGTATGAGGTGGTGTATTCCTGATTGAAATGGAGTTCCCGGAGGGTGCGGCGGTCGATGGACGTGATTCCCATGGCCAGGAGGTGCTTCAGGATGTAATAGTTATTCTCCAGAATGCGGACTACGCGGTCGTGATAATGGTTGGTGCTTACCTTGCGGTGGGAATTGTGGAATGCGTTCTTGCACTCCAGGCTGCAGAACTTGCGGTCCGGCCGGCCCAGTGCTATGGGCTCTCCGCAGAAAAGGCATCGCGGCACTCTGTCTTCCATCTGATACTTCGGGCTCATCCTGTGACTGTTTTGCCGCAAAGATGCCAAAGCCTTCCGTGAATTGCAAGAATCGTAAAAAAGATTTCAAAGATTTTATACGAATCCCTGTTACCGCAAAAAACACAATTCGGTGGATTCTTTTTTAAGGTCCTCAAAAAATCTTACGATTCACATTAAAAAACAGTCAAAAACATTAAAAAACGTATAAATCTGCGCCCCGGAGCCCTCCGGAGGCGCTTTTTCCTTTTGCCATACATTTACTTTGCACCAGGCATCCCGCTCCGGAAGCGCGCCCGGCGGGAGCCCCAAAGTGAAACCTTAAAAGTAAATGTAAAATGGAATTCGTGAACACAATACAGCTGCGTGGAGTTGTTGGACGCGCCGACATAGGCTCCTACAACGGCAACCGCGTATGCAATTTCTCCGTAGTGACGGAATACGCCACAAGGGACCGTGAGGGTAACTCCGTAGTGGAGCCCACATGGTTCAACGCATCGTTCTGGGAGACAGGCGGAGTAGTAAAGCCGGAGATGGACAAGATCCAGAAAGGGTCGTGGGTGGAAGTCACCGGCCGCTTGCGCATACGCAAATACACGTCCATAGACAGCGTTGAACGCGTAGCCCTGGACGTATTTGCAAGGACTGTCACCGTAATCGAGAGAGACGACGCCAGCATGCAGCCGCAAAGAGACTTCTAAGATGAAAAAGGCCTTTCTTCTGATAACGCTCCTTATGAGCCTGAGCGCCGGTGCGCAGCGTTTTTCCGTAGGGACAAACGCCGTGGACTGGATGACTCTTGGAACCATGAATATGGAGGCGTCGGCAGCCCTGTCAAGGTCCTTTTCACTTCATCTGGGCGCAGGGCTCAATCCGTGGTCCTACCGTGCTGGAGACCCTGAGGCGCAGTTTCAAATGCGTCAGGGCACCATCAGGGCGGGAGCACGATGGTGGCCGTGGCACATATACTCCGGATGGTGGATGGGTGCCGATGCCAGATACTCGGTATATAACGAAGGAGGTATCCGCAGCCGTGAGACTGAAGAGGGAGATGCGTGGGGAGGAGGTCTTTACGGCGGGTATGCCCTAATGCTTTCCGACCGTTGGAACCTGGACCTGGGAGCAGGACTCTGGGGCGGCGGAAAGATATACACCGTCTATGCCTGTCCCGTTTGCGGGGCAAAGACGGAAAGTGGCAGCAAAGCCTTCCTTCTCCCGGATGCACGTGTTGCAATTCAGTTCATTTTTTGAGAACCAATGAACAGGAGAGTACTTTACGCAATTGCAACGGCATCCGTTCTTGCCGGCTGCGGGGCTCCAAAAAAAATAGACAGGCTCCGCAGCGGCGAGATTGCCGCCACACTCGCCCTCTCACGCGGTGAGATTGAAGAAGAACGCAAGGTTATCGCCTCAAAGAGGGATACACTTTCCGTCAAGGACGACGACGGGAACACTATCCTAATCATGAAGGCGGTACGCGACGAAGAGAGTGGCGAGATGGTGGCAACGGAGACCCTGGACGCCGCAGTGATCACCTCCAGATTCAGGAACGTAGCGGAGCGTCACGGAAAGGTGGACCTGCGGTTCGAGGTCATCGTCCCGGAAGAGATGATAGACTCCAAATGGCAGCTGCGGTTCTACCCGGACATGTTCGTCCTGGAAGACAGCCTGAGGCTTGAGAGCGTGCTCATAACAGGCGCGGAATACCGGAAGGCCCAGCTCCGGGGGTATCAGCTGTACGACAAGTACCTGGCGTCCATAATCACGGACACCACGGCCTTCATCGACCGCAGGAGCCTGGAAATCTGGATTTCCCGCAACATGGTGGACCTGTGGAAGTACAGGAACGACACCTCCTGGGTGGATCCGGAGGAATTCCATTCGCTGTTTGGCCCCACTGAGGCCGATGCCATCCGGCACTACACCTGGTGGTCACGGAGGCGTAAGCACGAGTCCATGTGGCTCCTGAGGGGCCGCAAGTTCAACCAGCTGGTGAAATCCCCCATCGTCAAGGATGGCGTGCGCCTGGACACGGTTCTCCGCGACGCCCAGGGCAACTTCGTCTACCAATACACCCAGTCCCTGAAGACCCGGCCGCGCCTAAGGAAAGTGGATATCGTCCTGTCCGGGGAGATTTACGAGGAGGACAAACGCCTGTATAACATGCCTCGGAGCGAACCGCTCACATTCTACATCAGTTCCTTGTCGTCCATGGTTGACGGGACGGACCGATACCTTACCCGCGTCATAGAGCGCCGGGCGGAGGCCCACACGGCCTGTTACGTGGACTTTGCCAAGGGAAGCGCCGACATAGACCTTTCCCTGGGCCACAACCGGGACGAAATGGGCAGAATCAAGGGTAACATCCTGGAACTTCTGGGAAGCGACACCTTTGAAATGGATTCCATAGTAATCGTTGCCTCAGCTAGTCCTGAGGGCGGCCGGAAGGCCAACGAGGCGCTATCCGCGCGCCGAGCAGCATCCGTTGCAGACTACTACGAGGATTACATCCGGCACTACCGGGACTCCGTGCAGAAAGCCCTGGACAGGGAGGCGGCAGGAACCTTCGCCATCACCGTGGACGAGCACGGCCGGGAGCGCACCTCTAGGGTCAAGGCCCGGAAGGCCGATATCCCGCCCATACGGTTCCGCTCACGCTCCAACGGCGAGAACTGGCCGTACCTCCAGGTCCTGGTAGACGAGGACAAAACGCTCACGGACTATGACAGACGCGCTTTCGCCCGCGCCATGGAGGTGGAGGACCTGGACGAAAGGGAGCGCCTCCTCCAGGAGGAACCTTTCTACATCCACATGCGGGAGAACCTTTATCCGCGCCTCAGGACGGTCCGATTCGACTTCCATCTTCATCGCCGCGGCATGCTCAAGGACACTCTGCATACCACTGAACTGGACACCGCCTACATGCGAGGCGTGCAGCTCATCCGGGACCGCGAATACGAAAAAGCCCTCACCATCCTCAAGGACTATCATGACTACAACACCGCAGTAGCATACCTCTCGCTGGACTACAACGCATCGGCAAAGGCAATTCTTGACGAACTTCCCCGCTCACCTCAGAAAGACTACATGCTGGCCCTGATTCATGCCAGGCGTGGGGACGATCAGAAAGCCGTCCAGTACTACATGGACGCCTGCCGGGCCGACCATTCCCTGGTATTCCGCGGCAACCTTGATCCGGAAATATACGTCCTAATCCAGCGATACGGACTCAACAGCGACAATTAAATACTTCATTTCCAATAACTTAATATCTTTTCATCCATGAACAAAACTCTTCTATTCCTAACCGGCGCGGCCGCCATCATGGCCGCCATCTCCTGCAACAAGCCCCAAGACGCAGTCCTTCCCAGCGGAACCGCCTCCGGAGCCATCACCATCAACATCGACATCCCCGATGACCTGCCCTCAAAGTCGGCTGTGGGCGAGATGAAAGACTCCCAGATCAACAAGATCCAGGTCTTCGTCTTCGACTCGGCCGGTAAGCTTGAAACCGACTACTATGAGGCTATCTCCCCTGTTGCCACCACCAACTACAACGTGACCATGGCCACCTTCACCGGTGCCAAGACCGTCTACGCCATCCTCAACCACAACCGCATCGCCCTCAGACCCAAGGTTGGCACCATGTCCAATCTGGAGACCATGCTCAGCGACCTTTCTGACAACTCCGTCACCAACCTGGTGATGTCCGGAAAGAACGAAATCACTGTGACCGAGTATGACAAGAACAAGAACGCGGCGGCGGTTCCTCAGACCTTGAACATCTATGTAAAACGTCTGGCTTCACAGATTCTGGTGGACAAAGTGACGGTGGATTTCACAGGTACGGAACTGGAAGGCGGTTCTTTCAGCATCTCCCAGATATACCTGAAGAACGTAGTGGGCAAGGCTCCCCTGGGAGTACAGGGACTTACGGCAACATCCAACTCTAATGTGCTTCCCATGGTCCTGAACGATACCTACCATAACACTGCCGACAACTGGTACAACAAGAATACCTACGAAGCCGGTTGTCCCTCCGTGATCTACGATAACGCTTCAATTGCCGCCACAAGCGTTTCAGGAACTTCTACGGCACTGGGCAGGGTACTATTCGCCTATCCCAACAAGACCAACGCCGACTCCCACGCCGAATCCTTCGGTCCTCGTCACACCCGTCTTGTGATAAAGGCGCATGTGAAGAAGGATCCTGTAGACGAGGACACCTATTATGTCCTTGACCTTCCGGTCCTCACGGCCAACAACATCTACAAAATCACCGACTTCAAGATCACCATGCTGGGCAAGTCCGACGACAACAAGGACGACAACCTCCAGGCCGGTCGTATCACACCCACCATCACCGTAGATCCCTGGACAGGAACCACAAACCTCTCCTACGAGTTCTAGGATGGTGTACAAGAGGGCAGGAAAGAAGGCCTATCCGGGTTCGACTCCCGGGCCCCCTTCCAAGTAAAAAACGCAAACGAATGAAGCAGATTATTCGATTAATACTGGTTGCCGGGGCATCCCTCGTCCTCCACTCATGCCGGTCCCTGGTGCTGGAGGACAGGTCCTGGTGCCCCAGCTTCCTGTACTACAATCTGGTTAACGGAAGACTCTTCGAGGGCTACGACAGCCTCCTCACCGCGGTGTACAGCCATCCCAAGGGGAAACTCATTGCCGATGAGACCACCACCGTGGGCAGCATCCTGGGCGGACAGTTCCATGTGGTGGTGAGGGGCACGGAGGCAGTCAGGGGCTGGGGCCTCACCGGCTGGAAGGGGCTCACGCGCGAGGGCGATGTCTGGACGGTCCCAATCGGCCAGGAATTCCCTCCACTCTACCGCTTCGCCTTTACCGACGGCATTCAGGAGGAATCCTTCACCGTCCCCGTGGAACTGGTGAAGGAGCACGCCAAGGTTACCATCCAATTCATTGGTTTCGAAACGTTTGCAGGCACCGACGGGCGTTTCCCCTTCCACGTGGTGGTCCGCTCCGGCACCTCCGGCATCGACCCTCAGACCGGAATCCCCGTGAAAGGCCCATTCGAATTCGCCCCGGAGGAAAAGACCATAGGACGATATGAATTCACCCTCCCCCGCCAGGCGGACATGAGCCTAACACTGGAACTGTATGGGAAGGAGAGCGTCTATCCGCGCTCCGGATACGAGAACTCATACGACCTACATGACATCCTCCTTCGCCTGGGCGGCATATCCTGGATGGAGAAGAACCTTCCGGACGTTTATATTGAGGTCGATTATCAACAGACCACGGTCTCCGTGAGCGTGAGTCCCTGGGGCACGGTGGATCTGGATTACGAATTCTAATTAATACGCGATATGAGCACAAACATCTGTAAATCAAGGCTTTTTGCAGCAATTATACTGGCAGCCGTATCCTGCGCCAGGCCGCCTATCCTGCCGGATGACCCTTCTCCCGCTGGGGATGAGCCCACGGTGAGCGTGGTCTTTTCAGCCTCCGGTCCCAACAGCAAGGCCACCGGAATCACCTCCTCCGGAGAGACGGCCATAGGGCGCTGGGCGGTTTTCGCCTTCGACAACGTCTCCGGGTGGTACACCCACGAGACATCGGCTGTAGGGGCTCCCATCCCCATGGTCCTCCGTGCAGGACGCCCCTACACCTGCTACGCCATGGTCAACTACCCCACCACTGGGACAGGGGCTTTCGACCCCACAACGGTACACTCCCCTTCGGACCTCAGGGGAAAGGTTGCCTACCTGTCGGACAACTCCGTGGGGAACCTTCTCATGTTCGGTTCTGTGACCGTCACGCCATCGGCAACTTTCTACGACCCCACGGACCCTTCCTCTGCCGTGAGCGAGAACAGGACGATATCCGTGACCAGACTAGTCTCGCGAATAGATATTTCCAGGATAGCGGTTGACTTCAGTGGGAAGCCCGCCCTTCAGGCCAAGACCTTCACACTGAGGGGTATTTACGTTACAAACGCATACAGGACAACGCGTTACGGAACAGACTACAATCAGGCGGATTTATCCGGAAACCGCCAGGCCTGGTACAACACCGGCGGATGGCACCGCGGAGAGGCCGGCGTGAGCGGCTTCGACGCCATCCTTGGCGACCGCGGCATCAATGCGGTGATCACGCCTTCCTCCCCTTATACCACGGCGCATTCGTTCTACGCCTTCCCCAATGCAACGCCCTCCGACGACGACGACCGCGAGACTGCTGCCTGGAGCGTCCGCTGTACCCGCCTTGTCATAGAGGCCACCCTGGGTGACGAGACCCTCTACTGGGGCATCACCGTGCCCTCCATGGTGCGTAACCGCATCTATTCCGCCGCCTCCGTAACTATCCACGGGCGCGGCTCCACGGACCCGGAGGCCGAAACCACGGAAATCGACGTCACCGTCACGGACACCGATTGGAACGATGGCTGGGACAACCCCGACGACCCGGAAATAGACCTTTAACTACTATAAAACCTACTACCCATGAAACCAATTGCAAGTATTCTCATTGCGCTTTCTACCATCCTTGTGGCGGGCTGCAGCTTTGCGGAGGAAGACCTTGCCGCCCCGGAAACTTGTGCCCCAAAGGCCGTCCGCTTTGCGTCCATCCCCGTCTCCTGCACAGGAGAGAAGGATGACGGCACCAAATCCGTGGTTTCCACGGACGTGGAGGGCTTCCGCAGCGCCTGGCTTTTCGCCTTCGACCCTAGCGGAGAGATCTATTTGGACGGAGAAGACAACCCCGTTGCACTTTACACTGAGTCCAAAACCTTCGACTGGACCCTTCCCCTGGGGGTTCAGATGGATATCCTTGTGGTTGTGAACCCCGGAGCGGGCCTGGAGTCCACCCTGAGCGGCTTCCTATCGGATCCAGACCTAACCAAGGACGACCTCCTCTCACTCACATACACTTGCGAAAGCGCCGCGGCCATGCTCTCCATGGAAACCGTGGGCATGCCCATGTCCGGGAGTATGGAAGACGTTACGCTCCAGAGCGCGTCAGATCCTCTCGTATTCACCCTGAGGCGCCTCTATGCCCGCTACGACCTCAAGATAAACACCTCACGCTTTGCCGCCTCCGGCTGGAGCGTCTCCGCGGTGGGCATCAACGCATCCAAGAGCAACACCGAGGTCCCGTTCTTCTACACAGGCAGCGGGCCGGGGTTCCGCCAGACAGACGCCTCCAAACTCAAGGTGGTGGACTACGCCACCGGCGATGACCTCGCGGCCGTCAACACCCTGGACGATGACAACAAGAGCACCGCCGCAGCCACACTCTATTTCCTGGAGAACTGCCAGGGAGACCCCTCAGGCACCGCCTCCAAGTGGAGCAACGTGGGTACCGAGCTGGCGGATGAGGTAACAAACTGCTCTTATATAGAATTCTCCGTAACGGCCTCCAGGACCGGCTTCGGGGAGAGGGCATTCCGTTACCGCCTCTACCCTGGGCAGAACGCGGACATGAAGTCCAATTTCGACATCATCCGTAACCGTCAGCGCAAGATAAGCATCACACTGGACGCCCCCACGGACGGCTTCCAGTGGACCAATACCTCCATGCTACGCGTAGCTCCCGGCGAGACAATAACCATCCCCTTCGAGACCTCCCTGCAGCAGTGGGAGACCTCTTTTACGGTCACCGATTGCGGTTCCGCATCGTCAGACCTCACTGTTACGAATGTCACCTGGAACAGCGGCAACCTCGCCCGCACGGAAGGCACCGGGAGCAACCAGAGGCGCACCTCCTACGCCTACTACGGCACCGTCACTTTCAAGGCCCGGGACGGCGCGGACGAGGGTACCATGGTCTCCGTCCAGGGCGGCCAGGCCGAGCTCTTCGAGAGGGCTAACGTCCTGGTAATGACGGATTTCGACTACACCTGGAACACCGTTCCCAAGAGCCAGGACTACTACCCGGAGACGCAGACCATAGAGTGGACCAGCTCGGCGCTGTTCACCGTCAACTCTGCTGATTATATCATCTCGCACTCCACCCTCAACCCCACGGCAGCCGCCCACGGATCGCCGGTAACATTGACCAAGGTGGAGATGACTTCCCTTCCCCCTTCCACTACAAAGCGTTGGCAGCTGAAGGCGTCCATGCTCCCTTGGTGGCCGGGTTCCAACGGTTTCACCCAAATCATCGGCACCCCGGACAATATGGACGACAACGCCTTCATATCGGCCCCGGCGGTTACCGTAAAGACGCCTGAAATAAGTATTTACGAGACCCATTCCGGTCCTCCCACGGAGACTCCGGAGGTGTTTGTTCCGGCCACCGGCGCCCTGTCCGACTACGATATCAGGATCGCCTACTCCGCATCGTCCCCCGCCGCGGCGCCATCGTCATTCCCGGAAGGGTGCACCTTCTACAGCAACCCGGACCTCAAGAACCAGCACGACCTTGTGGCCACCTGTGACGATACCTCCACCGACGACTATTCCCTGAAGGACGCCCTGGCCCACCCCGGAAGGTACTTCACCGTGTACCTTGGGACCACGTCGTTCAAGGGCCTGGACTTCGATCCCGGCTGGAACGAGTCCCAGGCCGGGCAGGCCAGCTGGAGCCTTGGCATACGCTACCCTCACGGGTATACTCTTATCGCTGAACCGGACTATCATATAGACAACCCCATGCAGGGAAAACAGGTTCCGTCCACACCCTATGAGTATGAGGTGCACAAAGGCCGCACCGCCCAAAGCTCCTATGTATCCGTCCGGAACGAGGACGCCTCCGACACCCACACCTACCATGTGGAGTACCTCAGGGAGTGGCCCAGGCGTCTTCTTACCGTAGATCTTACCCGCGGAGGCACGGTAACAGTCCCCGCAGGCATGACCCAGACCTTCGACCGTGACCAGTCCAAAGCCCCTGCGGCAACCCTGTCCGGAAATAGCCTCGTGATAAGGGAAAGCAGTTTCACGGGCTCACAGACCACGATGGACGAAGGCTGCGGCACCGTAAGCGTGGGATACAGTCTCACCCATTCCGTGAGCGGGGAAACCATCAATTACCCCCACTCCCTTGTAAGGGTCTACACCCACTACAATGTCTTTGCAACATTCGACGCCCGCGAGGACAAGAATGTAATCAGGGAAAACATAATGTCCGATACCTTCAGCGGCTCGCAGGCCGATGGTCTGGACGATATAGAGTCCTGGCAGTACAACCAGACGGGAGTCACACTGGCCAAAAGAGTCGCTGCGCTATACACCACCTTCATCGAGATAGGTCAGGCCGGCGCTTCTTTCGGCCTGGACGCCATATTCGGAGGCGGTCTCCTGACAGTAATATCGGCCTGGTCCATGCTGGCGGACTCCCCCATCACGGTCATCGATGCCTCCTGGAAATGGAACTGCATGGGCAGCTACCAGCACGTGGAAATACAGAAGACCATCCCTGAGCATATCTACTTTGCCCACGACCGTCTGGACCACAAGGTATCGTCGTCAGGAAACAGTTTCACGGAAAACTACTGGTGGCGGGACATTTATGAGACGGACTACACTTACACGGTTGGCTGGAACGTGGGGACAGCCCGCACCTACCATATGGTGGGTCTGGAAGGCTCCAGCGTGGGAGGATTCGACTACAACATCCTCAACGTGCCCAACTGGAGGACCATCATCGCCCGCAACGCCCCTGCATTCCGTATCAGGACCGGCACCTACAGCGACGTCAAGGTCACCAAAATCTCCGACGGCAACTACAACGTCCTGGAACTTGGAACGCCTGCCGATCCCTCCGGCAACGGATACGTCTACCTCCATCCCTTCTGGGAAGGAAAGCAAGGCCGCGTGGCCGTGGAGGCCGTCAAACTGAGCCCTAAAACCGACCCTGGCGCAGAAATACTCGCCATCGTGGGAGCCAACTTCCAGCTCACTCTGGCCAACGGTTGGTGGGATCCGGATGTCTATACAGACGGCATCCCGCTGCTATTCAACAAGGTGGGAATGTACTTCTTCCCGGATACGCCAGGTGACACAAAACGCGCCGGAATGTACCCCTACTACCCGGGAGAGCAGCCATGGGGCAGTGACGATTCATCGGAACGGGAAAAAGAACTATACAACACCGGAACTCTAAGCGGCAGGGACGATGACGCCCCCAAATCCATCTCTGAGTACAACGCATTACCTGAGGTACGGAAGCAGATGTATAACTCTAGTTACTAATCAAAAA
>CAMJJZ010000040.1 GCA_946406275.1 uncultured Bacteroidales bacterium
CCACGACCCCGAGATTACAAATCACGTGCTCTGGCCAACTGAGCTATATCGGCGTTCATAAGCCCTCTAACTTCTTAAAGGACTGCAAAGGTAGCTACTTTTTTTGAATCTGCCAAACTTTTTTAAACATTTTTCATCATCTCCCTCAAAAGATCAAAGAGAGATTCGGTGTCCAGACCGCACTCTTCACGCTGGGCTTTCTGGGTGTCCTGCACCACAAATTTGTCTGGAATGCCCACTCCTTTAATTATAGGAGCATCCGGACGGGCGGCAAAATACTCGCTCACGGCGCCATAGAGACCGCCCTTAAGGCTGCCGTCCTCTACGGTAAGTATGGCTTTAAATGAGGAGACCTCCTCCATGATATCCTGATCAAGGGGCTTCAGGAAGCGCATGTCATAGACGGAAGGCCCTACCCAGTAATCCGATTTATGACGCTGAGCAGCCTCCAGCGCGCGGTTTGCAACGGGGCCGAGGGCAAGGACTGCAACGCCCTTTCCCTTCACAAGGCACTCGCCTTTTCCAACGGGAAGCGGGCAGGCATCGGCATTTTCCCATTCCATCCCCTCACCGTAACCGCGGGGGTAACGGATGAAGAAGGGGCCGCCGGGATACTCCAGCGCAGTGTACATGAGATTTCTCAGTTCCAGCTCATTCCTTGGGGCCGATATCACCACGTTTGGAATGCAGCGGAATGCGGATAGGTCGAACGCGCCGGTGTGGGTGGCGCCGTCCTCCCCGACGAGGCCCGCCCTGTCAAGGCACATGGTGACGGGAAGGTTCTGCAGGGCCACGTCGTGGATTATATTGTCGTACGCTCTCTGGGAGAACGACGAATAGATGTTGCAGAAGGGCCTGAGGCCCGCTGCGGCAAGGCCTGCGGAGAACGTAACCGCGTGGCCTTCCTCTATGCCAACGTCAAAAAACCTCTCCGGGAAAGCATCCTGGAGGCGGTTCATACCGCATCCGGAAGCCATGGCGGGAGTGATGCCCACAACGCGGGAATCCTTGCCGGCAAGTTCCACAAGGACCTTTCCGAAGACGTCCTGATAGCGGTCCGGGGCGTTTACGGTTTTGATGCGTTCACCGGTTTCTACGTCAAACTTGCCAGGGGCATGCCAGGTGGTGGGATCTTCCTCGGCCGGAGCATAACCTGCGCCCTTGCGGGTGTGAAGGTGAAGGATTCGGGGACCGTGAAGGTCTTTGATGCGTGACAGGACGGATACCATCTGGCCGATATCATTCCCGTCAATGGGGCCGAAATACCTGAACCCCAGGGCCTCGAAGAGGGCGCCGCCGCTGGAGCGGACAAGGTTTGCCTTGGTGTCAATAACCCGCTTCTGGATCCAGTCACGGAGTTTTCCTTCCCCAAGGCGGTTCCATATCCCCCGCTTCACCCTGTTGTAGGTCTGGGACGTGGTGACCCTGAGGAGATAGTCGTGAAGGCCGCCGAGGTTACGGTCTATGGAGATGTCGTTGTCGTTGAGGATGACAAGGATATCGGCCTTGGAACTTCCGGCGTTGTTGAGGCCTTCCCACGCCAGGCCGCCCGTCATGGCACCGTCACCTATCACGGCAATAGATTTATATGATGCGCCCGTGAGCCTTGCTGCCTCTGCAAATCCAAGCGCGGCCGATATTGACGTGGATGAATGCCCTGCGCCAAAGGCATCGTAGGGGCTCTCGTCCATCTTGGGGAAGCCGCTGATGCCGTCCCGCATACGGTTTTTGCGGAAAAGTTCACGGCGGCCGGTGAGGATTTTGTGGGCGTAGGCCTGATGACCGACGTCAAATACAATCTTGTCATCTGGCGTATTATATATATAATGGAGAGCCACTATGAGTTCCACGGCCCCGAGGCTTGAGCCAAGGTGACCGGGGTTCACGCTGCAGCATTCCACCATATAATCCCGGAGCTCCTGACATACTTCCTCCAGCTTTTTTCTGGGCAGTTTACGGAGGTCCTCCGGGGAATCAATCTTTTCCAAAAGCTTATACATAGCTTACAAAGATACGCATTTTTTGGAAAATTTTCCTTAATTTAGCGGTCCGGAAATAAAACAAAACTAAGATATGTCAGAAAAAGTGTACAAATTCCTGAACGACAATCCGGTGGCCCGCTGGTCGGCGCTGGTCCTGATTGCGTCAATGATGTTCTTTGCCTATATGTTCGTGGACGTGATGTCCCCGCTGAAGTCCCTGGTGGAAAGCGCAAGAGGCTGGTCCAGCGGCACTTTCGGCACATATGCGGCATCTGAATACATCCTCAACGTATGCGGTTTCCTCATCCTTGCGGGCATTATCCTGGACAAGATGGGCATCCGTTTCACGGGTGTCCTGAGCGCCAGTCTTATGGTTGTTGGCGCCGCAATAAAATTCGTGGGCATCTCGGACTGGTTCCAGGCAACCGCTTTCTGCGGCTGGCTTGACAGCTGGTG
Source organism: uncultured Bacteroidales bacterium (assembly GCA_946406275.1). The sequence continues at coordinate 2,439 of CAMJJZ010000040.1, forward strand.
GGTTTCAATGCCCGGCAGCGCCAAGATGGCAAGCCTTGGCTTTATGATCTTTGGCTGCGGCTGCGAAATGGCCGGCACCACCGTTTCCAAAGCCATTGCAAAGTGGTTCGACGGCAAGGAAAAGGCCCTGGCTATGGGTCTGGAGATGGCTATCGCACGCCTCGGCGTGTTTGGCGTGATGTGGATCGCTCCGCTTATATCGGCCAAATTTGACAATTCAATTGTGGCTCCCGTGGCGTTCTGCGCCGCGCTGGTTGCAATCGGCCTCATCTTCTACTGCGTGTTCTGCGTGCTTGACCGTAAGTTTGACGCTCAGCTCATTGCCTCCGGCAAGGGCGTTCCGGGCGCAGACCCCGAGGACGAATTCAAGGTGAGTGACCTTGGCACCGTGCTTTCCAGCAAGATGTTCTGGATTGTGGCTATCATGTGCGTGCTTTATTACAGCGCAATTTTCCCGTTCCAGCGTTACGCCCCCAACTTCCTGGAGACAACCCTCGGGATTGATGCTGCATCGGCCGCGCAGCTGTTCAGCTTCTTCCCCATCCTTGCCATGATCCTCACCCCCATCCTGGCAGGCTTCCTGGACTTCAAGGGAAAGGGCGCAACAATGCTTATGGGCGGCGCGGTCATTATGATAGTGTGCCACCTCAGTTTCGCTTTCCTTCTTCCGGCATTCCCCAGCAAGTGGCTTGCAGTTGCCCTCATCGCCATCCTTGGCGTAAGTTTCTCCATGGTGCCCGCCGCCCTGTGGCCTTCCGTCACAAAGATTGTGGACGCTAAGGTTCTGGGAAGCGCATACTGCCTTATCTTCTGGGTGCAGAATATCGGCCTCTGCCTTGTTCCGCTTCTAATTGGTAAGGTCCTTGAGGCAACCGGCGGCTACCTTGCACCTATGCTCATCTTCTCAAGCTTCGGTGTGCTGGCATTCATCCTTACCTTCCTCCTCAAGATTGAGGACAAGGTTGGAAACGGAGGCAAGGGCTACGGCCTGGAGCTTCCCAATGTCCAGAAAGAGACTCCGGAGCTGGTGGAAGCCGAAGCTCTTGCGGAGGATCTTTCCAAGGACGAATGCTCCAATAAATAATGGCTAGTTCCGCTAAGAATTTTTACAGGCCGGCTGCATGGATTGCGCTGGCCTGTTTAGTAGTGCCGATGTTCGCGTCGTACTACTTTGACGATATGTTCTCCAGCATATCCTACCTCTTTGAGAATCCGTCCCTGACGGCTCTTGGGTGGGATGCTGCCGGGTATGGCCTCTACACCAGCGGATATAGCGTCCTGTGTGTGTTCGGCGGCCTTGTGATTGGCGGAATCCTCCTTGACAAATGGGGCGTGCGCGTGAGCGGATCCCTGTTTGTGGGAATGATGGTGCTTGGAGCCGGCATGGTTACGGGGGCGGTGCTTCACGGCGGCGCGGCCGCTCTCAGGTGGGCCTATGTGGGCACTATGCTCTTCGGACTTGGCTCAGAGATTGCCGGAACCGCCGTCACGCGTTCAATAGCCAAGTGGTTCAAAGGCGGGCCGATGGCCCTTGCTATGGGCCTTCAGCTTGCCATCGCGCGTCTTGGAACCGCCTTTGCCCTTGTTCTCTCACCCCGCCTTGTCCAGCAGGTCCCGGACCACGTCTATACACTTGCCGAAACATCCCGTCCCGCCCTTGTGGGTATGGGCCTCATGGCCCTTGGCCTTATCCTCTGGGCCATTTTTGTGGCGCTGGACGCCCATTCCTCCAGGGCAGAGGCTTCGGACCGGTACGCTCCTTCGGAGCTATCCCTCCCAGACAAGTCTGGGCCCCTCCCGTTCACGAAGCCACGGGCGGCTACGCCGTCCGAAGCCTCTGCCCCGGAGGAAAAACCCGACGATGAGACTTTCCGGTTCAAGGACGTGCTGGGAGTGCTGGGAAACAAGAACTTCTGGCTGCTGGGGCTTCTCTGCGTACTGTTTTACAGTAGCATCATTGCGTTCAAGAAATTTGCGGGAGCCATCCTTGTGCCGCGATTTGACATTCCGGCACAGGCAGCGGGGTGGATGGTCTCCATGCTGCCGTTCTCTACCGTGATCTTTGCTCCGCTGTTTGGCATGATGGTGGACAAGGCCGGAAAGGGAACGCGCTGGATGATACTTGGCGCCATACTGTCCTTGATTGCCCACGCCATCCTGGCGTTCGCTCCAGCCGGAGTCCCCTTCTGGGGATACCTGGCAATGGTATTCCTGGGGTTTGGATACTCACTGGTACCCGCAGCCCTTTGGCCGTCCGTACCTAAGATAGTTCCGGACAAAGTGCTTGGAACCACCTTCGCGCTTATATATTGGGTGCAGAACCTTGGACTGCTGAGCTTCAAGATGATTGCAGGCAATATCCTGGGGGCACATTCGGCCGATGCCGGAGGCCCAGTTGCCGTGGAGATAATGTTCTTCGGCCTTTGCATTGCGGCTCTTGCCGTAGCCTTCATATTCCACTTCACCTCTCTCCACCACCCGGAACTGCGCCTGGACGCACCAAACAATTAGCAACCACCGCATAACGGAAAACCGCTAAGCCATCCGGGGCTACAAAAATGGCCGTTTTTGTTCCCCCAGATGGTCTGAAGGCCAGCTGAGGACACAATTTCCTGCGTTTTTGTTCCCCCAGATGGCCCAATAAGGCTTTTTGGTGTATTATTGGCAAAATATTTGCAAAAAAGTTTGGCGGTTTGAAAAAACCGCTTTATCTTTGCAGTGTAATAGCATACTAATACAGCAAAAAATGGCGCTCATAGAGCTTAGGGACATAAACAAGACTTACAACAACGGACAGCCTCTGCACGTGCTCAAGGGCATAAACCTTGACATTGAACGCGGGGAGTTCGTTTCCATAATGGGAGCTTCCGGCTCCGGTAAATCCACCCTCCTCAACATTCTGGGGATCCTTGACAACTACGACACCGGCACGTACCATCTTGCCGGAAAGCTCATCAAGGACCTCAGCGAGAGCCAGGCCGCGGATTACCGTAACCGAATGATTGGGTTCATATTCCAGAGTTTCAACCTCATTGGTTTCAAAACGGCCGTGGAGAATGTTGAGCTGCCGCTTTTCTATCAGGGCGTACCCCGCAGGAAGCGCCATGAGATGGCAATGGAATACCTTGAGAAACTGGGTCTCACCCAGTGGGCCACACACTTCCCAAATGAGATGTCCGGCGGCCAGAGGCAGCGCGTGGCAATTGCCCGTGCCCTCATCACCAAACCTGAGATTATCCTGGCCGATGAACCTACGGGTGCCCTTGACTCCAAGACCAGCGTGGAGGTGATGCAGCTTCTCAAGCAGCTTAACAAGGAGGAAGGCATCACCATCATAGTGGTAACCCATGAGAGCGGCGTTGCCAACGAGACCAACAAGATAATCCACATCAAGGACGGAATTATCGGCCAGATAGAAGAAAACACAAGCCATAACGCCTGGGACGGAACCATGATGAAATAGCGATGAGGGACCTTATCAATGAAATATGGAATTCCGTGCGCAACAACAAGCTGCGCACAGCCCTCACCGGTTTTGCCGTAAGCTGGGGAATCTTCCTCCTCATCTGCCTCCTTGGTGCCGGCAACGGCATCATAAATGCCTTCCAGGGCAGCAGTGACCGCTTTGTTACCAACTCCATGGACATAATGGGCGGCCGCACCTCCCTTCCGGCAAACGGCTACAAGGAAGGCCGATGGATAAACCTTGACAAGGGAGACCTTGATATAATCAAAGGGAAAGAGTTCGAAGACCAGGTGGACAAGGTTGCGCCGGTAACCAGCGGAGTATCGGACAAGATGGCCCTTGGCGTAAAGACCGTAAGCACATCAATGCAGGGCGTTACGCCACAGTATCTGGAAATTGAAAAGATCCAGATGGACAAAGGCCGATTCATCAACCCCCTGGACGTAGAGCAGCGCCGCAAAGTGGTGGTCCTGAGCACCAAGCATGAAAAAGAACTTGACCGTAACCTTGTGGGCAAATGGGTGAGCATGCAGGGCATAAGCTTCCGGGTTATCGGCATATATCATTCCGACGAAAGCGACTGGAGGACATCGGCCTATATCCCCTACTCCACCATGAAGGGCATCTTCAAGCCCGGAGAAGAGATTGACGACATCTTCATCACGTTCAACGGGGTGAGCAATCTTGAAGAGAGCCGGGAACTTGAAAACACAATCTCAAGCCGCCTGAAAGCCCATCACGAGGCCCATCCTGACGATCCTAACGCCATCTGGATATGGAACCGCTATTCCCAGAACGCCCAGATATCCCAGGGCCAGAGGCTCATTTCAATCGGCATGTGGATCCTTGGCATCCTCACGCTCATCAGCGGAATCGTGGGCGTATCCAATATCATGCTCATCTCCGTGAAGGAGCGCACGCATGAATTCGGCATCCGTAAAGCCATAGGCGCAAAGCCCGGCAAGATTCTCAGCCTCATCATTGCAGAGAGTGTGAGCATCACCGCATTCTTTGGATATGTGGGAATGGGTATTGGGATGCTTGCATGCGAGATAATGGACAAGACCCTGGGGCAGAAGAGCATGAACCTTGGATTTGACTCCATAAAGATGATGGATAACCCCACGGTGGGCCTTGACGTTGCCCTGGAAGCCACCCTGCTGCTTATTGTGGCAGGAACCCTGGCCGGGCTCATCCCCGCCTGGAAAGCGGCAAAAGTTAAACCTATAGAAGCCCTCAGAGCAGAATGAGAATAGACAGGGACACATTCAGGGAGATCCTCGATAGCCTCCTCCGGAACCGCTCCAGGAGCCTTCTCACGGGCTTCGGGGTATTCTGGGGCGTGTTTATGCTCATGCTCCTCTCCGGCGGCGGCAACGGCTTCAGGGAACTTCTGGAAAAGAATTTTGAAGGCTTTGCCCACAACACATGCATAGTTTTTCCCTCTGAGACCACAAAGCCGTACAAAGGCTTCCAGAAGGGAAGGTACTGGAGTCTCAATCTATCAGACGTAGACCGCCTCAAGAACCTTGTTCCGGAACTTGAGACCGTGACGCCCCTAGTGAGCCTGTGGGGAAGGAGCGTTTCCAACGGAGACCGCCTCTTTACGGCATCCGTGAAAGGCGTGAGACCGGATTATTCCAATATTGAAACGCCAAAACTGGTATACGGCAGGTACATAAACTGGATGGACATCCAGGAGGACAAGAAGGTGTGCGTCATCGGCAAGAAAGTCTACAAGACCCTCTTCCCTGAAGGAGGAGACCCCTGCGGAAAGAAGGTGGTGATGGACGGCGTATACTACCAGGTTGTGGGCGTAGACTACAATGAGGGCAACATGAACGTGAACGGAAGGGCCGATGAAGCCCTCACCATCCCCATGTCCACCATGTCCCGTACATATAACTTCGGGAACCAGTTCCAGCTCCTGTGCTTCACGGCAAAGGAGGGCATCCAGATGGCCGATCTTATCCCCCGAATCCGCGTCATCCTTGCCAGGAACCACTACGTCCACCCGGACGACGAGCAGGCCATGTACATGATCAACACCCAGGTTCTGTTCGGCATCATAGACAACCTTTTCAAGGGTATCAACTTCCTGGTGTGGTTAATCGGCCTTGGGACGCTCCTTGCCGGGGCAATAGGCGTATCCAACATCATGATGGTGTCCGTGAAGGAGCGCACAACGGAGATAGGTATACGACGCGCTATCGGCGCCACCCCCAACCAAATACTGTGGCAGATTATTGCGGAGAGCATTGTCCTCACACTGGTTGCCGGAATGATGGGTATTGTGGCCAGCGTGCTGGTTCTGGCAGGCCTTGAACTTGGAATGACGGAGGACGGCATCCTGAAGGCTACCTTCCAGGTGTCCTTCGGCGTGGCGCTCCTTGCCGCCCTTCTGCTTTCCGTACTTGGGTCGCTTGCCGGCCTGGCGCCGTCGCTGCGCGCCATGGCCATCAAGCCCGTAGACGCAATGAGAGATGAATAATAATATAGATGTCATATGAAAAAGTTTGGTAAGTATTTAATGATTTTCCTCGCCGTAGTGGTGTTCGCAGGCACTTTTGTGTACCTTTTCCAGCGTTCACGCCCCAAGGAGGCCCTCTATGAGGAGCAGGAGGCAAAGGTTGGGGACATTGTCCGTTCTACCGTTGTGACCGGCAAGATCCAGCCCCGCGACGAGGTTAACATCAAGCCCCAGATAAGCGGCATCATCTCAGAGCTCTACAAGGAAGCCGGCCAGATGGTTAAAAAGGATGAAATCATAGCCAAGGTGAAGGTGATTCCGGACATGGGGGCCCTCAGCAGCGCCCAGAGCCGCGTGCGCCTTGCAGAGGTGAACCTGGACCAGGCAAAGACCAACTACAACCGTGAGAAGGCCCTCTATGACAAGGAGCTTGTAAGTGCCGATGAATACGAGAAAGTGCTCCAGGTCTACAACCAGGCCAAGGAGGAGCTTGCCGGCGCAAAAGAAGCCCTGGAGATTATCAGGGACGGCGTTTCATCGGCCAATGCAAGCGGAAGCTCCACCCTTGTGCGCTCCACCATCTCCGGCCTCATCCTGGACGTTCCGGTGAAGGTTGGTAACTCCGTGACGCAGTCAAACACCTTCAACGACGGTACCACCATTGCAACCGTGGCCGATATGGACGACCTAATCTTTGACGGCAACATTGACGAGACAGAGGTTGGACGCCTTTCCACCGGCATGCCCGTAAAGATATCCGTAGGCGCCCTGCAGGATCTTTCCTTTGACGCCGTGCTGGAGTACATCTCCCCCAAGGCCACCGTCAACAACGGCGCCAACCAGTTTGAGATCAAGGCTTCCGTGAAAATCCCTTCCGACGTAACAATCCGCTCCGGCTACAGCGCCAATGCTGAAATAGTGCTTGACAAGGCTGATGGAGTGGTGACGCTTCCGGAATCGGCCATCCAATTTGAAGGGGAAAAGACCTATGTCATGATAAAGGAGGCCGATGAATATGTACGCCGTGACGTTGAGACGGGCCTTTCTGACGGTATCAACATTGAGGTGAAAGACGGCATCAAAGCCGGAGACAAGGTCCGCGGCGCACAGATTATCATCAAGAAGAATCAGCAGTAGAGCCTATGAAAGCACTTTTACTTGCACTTGCCGTTGCGGCCATACAGCAGCCGGCCGATTCCCTCCCTGACCTTACGCACCCCTGGAGCCTTCAGGAGTGCATGGACTGGGCCCTGGAGCATAACCTTACGGTGGTTCAGCAGGAACTCTCCCATCAGTCAAAGGACGTGGATAAGAATACTGCAGAGAGGTCCTGGCTTCCAAACCTCAACGCCCAGATATCGGAGAATATGAACTTTGGCCGAGGCCTTGGCGGGAACAACACCTACGAATACGGAAACAGCAACACTACGGGCATTTCCGTGGGAAGTTCAATGACGCTGTTTGACGGCCTGGCAACGCCCAACCGCATAAAACTGGCGCGCCTTAACCTTGATGCCGCCACCGAGGACCTTGAAAAGGCACGCGAGGATATCCGGGTTTCCGTTGCAAAGGCTTATGTCCAGATAATCTACAACCTGGAGATTGAGGATGTGGCAGAGCAGCAGGTAACAATTGACTCCCTGCAGGTGGAACGCCTCTCCGGAATGATGGGAGTGGGCAAGAGCTCAAAGGCCCAGCTTTCCCAGCAGAAGGCTTCCCTTGCCCAAAGCAGGGTAACCCTGGTGCAGGCACAGAACAACGTCCGCGCGGCCGTCCTTGACCTTGCGCAGCTTCTGGAGCTCCCCTCCTGGGACGGCTTCTCAATTGTGAGAACCTCCCCCGCTCCGCCTTCAGACGTGTCCCTGGGGCACCCTGATGACATCTATGCCGATGCAGTCATGGACCGTCCTTCCATCAAGGCCGAAGAACTCAGGCTTAAAGGCACGGAGCATTCCATAGATATTGCTAAGAGCGGATACTACCCCTCGCTTTCACTGAATGCCGGGCTTGGAACCAACTACTACTCCACCTTCCCCACTGCCGGGTTCTGGAATCAGCTTGGAGCCAATTTCTCCCAGTATGTGGGACTCTCCCTCAACATCCCCATCTTCAACAGGTTCCAGGTGAGGAACCAGGTAAGATCGGCCAAAATCCAGCAGGAAGCCCAGCGGGTGCAGCTGCGCCGCGCCCAGCAGGGACTGTACAAGGAGATTTACCAGGCCTGGAACGGAGCCGTAGCGGCCCAGGCCAAATATGATGCATCGCTGGAAGCCAGTGCCGCCGCCAAGGATGCCTTCTCGCTTATGGAAGCCCGTTATGAGGCCGGTGCCGCCACCCTTACGGAGTTCTCCGACGCCCGTAACCGCCTGATGAAGGCAGAGTC
>CAMJJZ010000041.1 GCA_946406275.1 uncultured Bacteroidales bacterium
CTTGAAAACTGTTGTACAGCAATGTACCGGGGGTTCGAATCCCTCTTCCTCCGCAGAGGACATAAAACAATCCGCACCAAGCTCGCTTGAGTGCGGATTGTTTATGGACTATGCAAAGCCCCGCGCAGCCGGGAGGGATGCCGGCTTCGCCGGAATCCCGGAGGAAGAAGGGCTCGGCGTCAAACCATGCCACCCCTTACGCATTTTCGCCCTAAAATGCGTAACAGGTGGCGGCTCAATGGCAAAGTTTGATTATCTTTGTACAAACAACCTCAAACATCATGAAACCCATCAGCACAAACAATGCTCCTGCAGCAATCGGCCCGTACAGTCAGGGCGTGGACAGCGGGGCGGGACTGGTATTCCTATCCGGGCAGCTACCAATAGATCCTTCAACGGGAGTTTTCCCGGAGGGAGGCATCAAGGAACAGACAAGGCAGTCCATCCTCAACGCCAAGGCCATCCTGGAGGCGGCGGGGCTTGGCCTTGCCAATGTGGTCAAGACCACGGTTTTCCTTGCCGATATGGCCGACTTCGCCGCAATGAACGAAGTCTATGCCCAGTTCTTCTCCCAGCCCTTCCCTGCCCGCAGCGCCGTTGCAGTGAAAACCCTTCCCAAAGGCGCGTTGGTGGAGATTGAGTGCATCGCCACAAAATAGACCTTGAAAAACGGACTTCTCCGATACCACCTCCTTGCCCTGGCGATTGTTGCCGTCTGGGGCGTTACCTTCGTGTGCACCAAGGTGCTTATCGGGGCTGGGATGCATCCGGTGGGGATTTTCTTCATACGATTTGTGATGGCATATGCCGGGATCTGGGCATACATCGGCCTGTCCCACGGAAGTGCAAAGCTTTGGTACGGATGGAAGGACGAGCTGGTTTTCCTTATCCTTGGCATTACTGGAGGCTCATTCTATTTCCTCACTGAAAATACCGCTCTGGCCCACACCCAGGCGTGTAATGTGGCGTTCCTGGTGTGCTCCGCACCTCTTTTCACTGCCATTTTCACGCTCATATACAAGCGCTGGGGAAAAGACCGTTTTTCCAGAGGACTGGAGCCCATACGCCTTGGATGGCCGCTCATTGGCGGCACCATCCTGGCGCTGGCCGGCATGACGCTGGTGGTATTTGACGGAAACAGGCTGCAACTATCCGTAAAAGGAGACCTCCTTGCCATTGGCGCAGCCATATGCTGGGCGCTGTACAGCCTTTTCATGGCGGAAATGACACGGGAATATGGAACCGTTACCGCCACGCGCAAAGTGTTCTTCTACGGGCTTCTGACCATACTCCCTTTCCTGCCCGGGAACCTTGCCGGCAAAGAGATCCTGGCCCAGCCAGTGGTGTGGGGCAACCTCCTGTTCCTTGGCCTTGTGGCATCGCTCATATGCTTCATAGCATGGAACCTTGTGATGGATAAGCTAGGAAATGTTTCCTCCACCAATTATGTGTATCTGAACCCTGTCTTCACCCTTCTCACCGCCGTCGCAATTCTTGGAGAGCGGCTCACTCCCCCTGCCGCAATAGGCTGCGCGGCAATCCTTGGCGGCGTTATATGGGCAGGCAAGTCAAAAACGAACTCTGAACATGATTAAACCCGCACACAGAACCCTTCTGGCGCTGATACCGCTTGCGGTGCTGGTGGTGCTGCTGGCACTGGACATCTCCATATTCGGGGCCGATTCCATCCTGGGCGCATCCCAGGTGGCTCTCCTGGCGGCCGCAGGCGTTTGCATATGGCTTTCCATGTGGCTCTACAAGACGCCATGGAAGGAGTTCGAGAAAGCCATCATCGCCCATGTGGGAGACGTGGCTCCGGCAATAGTCATACTGCTTCTGATAGGCGCCATTTCCGGCACCTGGACCATGAGCGGAGTAGTGCCGGCTTTCATTTGTTACGGAGTCAAGATAATAAGTCCCAAGGTGTTCCTCCTCACCGCGTGCGTACTCTGTGCGCTGGTGTCGGTGCTCACGGGATCGTCCTGGACAACCATAGCCACAGTGGGCGTGGCGCTTCTTGGAATAGGCAAGGCCGAGGGCTTCCCGGACGCCATGACCGCAGGCGCAATCATCTCCGGAGCCTACTTCGGAGACAAGATTTCCCCGCTGTCGGACACCACCGTCCTGGCATCGTCAGTGAATAAGGTAGACCTGTTCGACCACATCCATTATATGTACCTCACCACGGTCCCGTCCATAGTCATTTCCCTTATAGTCTTTACCATTCTGGGATTCACGCACGGAGGGGCGCCGGAGGCCCAGATGGACCTTTACTCCGGCGTGCTGGAAGGGCACTTCAGGATTACCCCCTGGCTACTGCTGGTGCCGGCCATAACCATCTGGCTCATAGTAAGAAAGAAGCCTGCAATCATCGTCCTTGCGCTTTCCAGCCTGGTGGCCGCCGTGGCCGCGCTTATCTTCCAGCCCGATGTGGTCCGCCACATAGGAGAGGCCGTTACTTCCGGGGCCGATGGCAAGCTATTCTTCACCGGATTGGTAAGGATGTTCTTTGACACCGTTTCCCTGGATACGGGGAACTCCGTAGTGGACCAGCTGGTAACCAGCCGCGGCATGCTGGGAATGCTGAACACCGTGTTCCTGATACTTTGCGCCATGTGCTTCGGGGCATGCATGCGCTCCAGCGGGATGATAGAGGACCTCGCCAGGATCCTGGCCCCGCTCACGCGTACCCGTGCCGGCCTGGTGGGCTCCACGGTTGTTACCGGAACCGCCCTCAACGGCATAGTATCGGACCAATATCTGTCAATTATACTTACATCTAATATATACCGGGAATCCTTTGACAGGGAGGGCTACGAAAGAAGGCTCCTGAGCCGTAGCGTGGAAGACTCGGCCACCGTTACCTCTCCCCTTTTCCCCTGGTCAAGTTGCGGAATGACACAGGCAACGATTCTGTCCGTTCCAACCCTGGCCTACGCCCCGTTCTGCTTCTTTAACATACTGTCACCGCTGATGTCTTTTCTGGTGGCTCTGATTGGCTGGAAAATAATAAAAAAGAATAATGATTAACATAGACCTCGACTATCTTAAGCCAAAGCTCCTTCAAAGGGAGAACGATACCCATAAGCGCAATTACGGCCATCTGCTGGTGGTTGCGGGATGTGAAAGGATGCCCGGAGCAGCAGTCCTTGCAACGGGCGCGGCTCTCCAGTCCGGCTGCGGCCTGGTAACCCTCCACTCCACGGACAGGGCCCTCCAAGCCACCGTGAACAGCTTCCCGTCGGCCATGCTTTCCGAGGAACCGGACGACCACTTCACCACCGTCCCGTCCAACCTGAGAAAGTATGCAGTGATTGCTGTGGGCCCCGGACTGGGAAGGGAGCCCGGCACCATGAACGCCCTCCTGGACCTCCTGGTCATAGCATATTCGGAGAAAATCCCCATGGTCCTGGATGCCGATGCCCTCACCACCCTCTCAGTAATTCCTGACTGGGCCGATCTTCTTCCTCCCGGCTCCATCCTCACCCCGCACATGGGAGAACTGAGGCGCCTTCTGCCAAACACGTCGGAAGATTACCGCGTGGCTCTGGCCCGCGAGCTCTGCGCCTATGCCGGCTGCACGCTGGTGATGAAAGGCTACCATACCAAGGTCTTCACCCCGGACGGGCAGTGCCTTGTGAACCAGACCGGCGGGCCGTCCCTTGCCAAGGGCGGCAGCGGAGACGTCCTCACAGGCCTCATTGGCGGCCTGCTCGCACGCGGATACACGCCGGAAGACGCCGCTGCGCTGGGCGTCTGGATTCACGGATACGCAGGAGACAGCCTGGCCGGAGAACGCTCGGAAGAGGCATTCTCCAGCCGGGATTTAGTAGATTACATTTGGAAAGGATTTAAAGAGCTTTACAGGCTACCATAGTTTTCCTTTCGCCTTCTCCCATTCCGCAAAGGTCTCAGGCCTTTTCTGCGGGACGGGTTTCAGCTGCTTTTCAAAGGATACCTCAAAGCTTGAGAAAGGCAGGAGGAGGTAGAATGAGTCGTGGTCTTCCAGAGAGCCCAGGTACTCGTCCACCGGCATTGACTGCACGTCGGGCTTTGCATTTTTGCCCATTCTGGAACTTATTGTGTACGTGTTGTCTTTTATGGATTCCTCTATCTCTACAGGACTCCACATCTCCTTTTCCTTCATTGCGCCGTACTGCACGCCCTTGATGGTGGTGTTTATCTTAAAATCGATGTCTGCAGTACTCTCCAGGTCATCCTGCGTGAAGCCAAGGCTGGCTGCTACGGCAGTCTTGTCAAAGCTGTCAGTACCCACGAATGAAAGCGGCATCATAGTGGGTTCAGCATAGGCATCGTCAACCTGGTCTATGGTATTTACCTTAACATATACAGGCGCATGGTACTTGACCTTCAGCGAGGCCTTGGACCTGGCTTTTTCGCAGGTGTGCATAGGATTGTTCACAAGGTCGTTCGCTATCATCCTGAGGTAATCGTTGGAGGTGCGACCAAACTTCTTGGCGCCCCATTCCCAAAGCTCGCCGGAATCCTTTGAAACCGCATCGGACATAGCCGTGGACGTATGGACGAATTTATTGCCATAGCGGGAAAGGTCATATGTTGCAACGGCATCGATTACACCGCAATACTCCCCTTCCGGAGCCTGGCGCCTGGGCCCATATACCCTGGGTGCGCCCACGCACTTGAGTAGAGCGCCGCCTTTGATCTCCCAGTTCACCCTGCACATCTCTCCCCTGAAGTCGAACGGCAATGCCTGGGACGATGGTTCAAAGACTATGATCCAGCATTTGTCGGCATATGCCGATAACCTGTCCAGATAATAGTTTACCCATTTGTAGAAAGAGTCTATCTGCCATTTGGCACATGCGGCAACACGGTTCTCCCATTTCTGGCGATCCCGTTCATCGGCAGCTTGAGCAATTTGGTAAACGCCGATAACGGACATAAGGTTACCCAACATGGACGCTCCGTTCCCAGCCGCCGCCTTTGCTTTTTCAAATAGTGCTGCTTTATTCCCTTCCAGCAATTTTTTCATCACTGAGGCAGGAATCTTTCCATCATCTGCCGCACGCACAAGAATGTCGGTCAGAAAAGCCAGCGTGGATACGCCATTGACTGCGGTACTTGCCACATCCAGTTCCTGGCCGTTTTCAATGGTGCTGATGAGATCATCCGCGGCCATTGCAGTACCGGCCACGCTCATAGCGTCCGTAACCACAGTCACACTCTCCGCCCCGGCAAGGCCGAATCCGGCGCCCGTCATAATAAGAGAGGCCATATCCTTGGCAAACTGTTCGGACGAATAATTGATCTGACTGTATTTGCCGGTCTGTTCAATGCGTTTTGCAAGGAGCGGACGGTTCAAGCCAGTCTCCAAGAAAGCCTTCTGGATGGCATTCTCAATCATTTCCTCCGATATGTCACGGCTCATGCGAAGCTCGCCGTTTATTTTCAACGCACGGGTAGTACTCAGTTTTGATGCTTTGGCAACTGAATCCCTTTTGGCCGGATCAGACGACATTCCAATCCAGGAGTTCACATAATCGAAAGTAGTCCTGCAGTCAAACTCCATGGTAGCCACTACAGGATAGGATATGGAATCACGCGGGATACGTATGCGCGAGTAGTCCACCGGGTCCCCGGGTTTCTGACGGTATTGGGCCGATAATCCCAGACAGGCAAGCAGTGTAACTGCAACAAGAATAATCCTTCTCATCGCTCACCTCCTTTCTTATCAAGATACTGCAGATAAGCCTTGAAGAACTGATTCTCCGGCTCAATTGCAATTGCTTCCTGAGCCAGATCAGTAGCTTTGGCGTATTCCCCGCAGACAATCATCATCTTGGCAGTAAGCTCATATAAGCTCACATCGAACGGATTGGCAAGGAGCGCTGCCTCGCAGTAATCCTTGGCGGCAAAATAGTCCGGCTCCTCCTTTCGCATTTCATCCGCCGCCATACTCAACTGGATTTTAGGCTCCCAGGGGAAATCCAGTTCACGGTCGAAGAGGCGGAAGCTATCCGACAGCATTACCATATAGATATTCTCTCTTTCCATCAACTTTGAGGAAAGGCTTTCCAGCTCATTGTAGGAGCATTTGAAGAGGAAGGAGAAGTCCGATATCTCCGGCCGGAAATACGGATTTACCACCGCATTGGCATAATGCTCCGCCGCTTCCTCCACGCGTCCGGCAAACTCATCGGCAAGTCCCTGGAACAGCTCCGGGTATGGAGATACTGCCGATATCTGACGCTCCACCTGCCTCCAGGTATCGGCCGGGTTGCGGATGACGGCGCCGGGGACCTCTTCCACCGCTTCCCCAAGTGCAGCGGCAAACTGCTCCAGGGCATTGGCAAAGGCCAGAAGGCCGGTAGGGTCGTCCTCCTGTTCCTTCTTGGCGGCATTCTCTTTCATCTGCCTGTAAATCCTGCCTATGGCCGATCTCAGGGACGATATTGCCGCGACGCTCTGCCCAAGATACCAGTCCCCGATGCGGGCCATACCCCGGGTTTCATAAACAAAACCTTCCTGATAAAGATTATCGGTATAATCCACCAGGGCATCGGCCACAGGATAGCCGGAAGAAAACTTTGGCAGGGCCTGGTTTTGGGAAAAAGCGGCAACGCACATAAGAAGCGCGGCCGTTATTAGAATGATTTTTCTCATAATGCCTATATAATACAACGGTCACCATACCGGTGCCATTGCTTGTTATTTGCAAATTTCAGTTTTATTTTTCTATTTATCAACATCCTTTAGGGTAGATTTTCATCCCATTATGCAGGCACAAAAGGTTTTTTCCTTATTTTTGTAATATGAAAACCAAGCATATCATTCTTCTAGCCGCAGCGCTGCTTGCAGGCTTCTCACTCAAGGCACAAACTCCGGAAGAGGATCCGGATATCCAGTACGGAGCGGAACTCCTCAAGCCCGGAACCGCCGCCCCGGAATTCCAGCTCAATGACCTTGACGGCAAAGCCGTTAAACTGAGCGATTTCCGCGGAAAGACCGTAGTCCTGGTATTCTGGGCGTCCTGGTGCCCGGACTGCCGGAAAGAGGTCCCTGACCTCAAGGCAATGTACGCAAAGCACGGAAAAACCGTACAGTTTGTATCAATTTCATACGACCGTGAGTTCCAGAAGCTGAAGGACTTTGCCGCGGAGAAGGAGCTTCCCGGCGTGCAGCTCTTCGATCCTGAAGGCATGAAGAAATCCCAAGTTGGCGCAGACTACCACGTAAAGTGGATCCCCAGCCTCTATGTCATAGGCCCCGACGGCAAAGTGAAGCTTGGAACCGTGGTTGCCTCAAAGGTGGCAGATCTACTGAATCAATAGCAAATGGCCGACAATTATCTTGAAAAACGAGAAGAGGCCGTGAGAGAAAGGCGGCCGGTGGTGAAGCGCGTGAACACTTCGCTGGACACTCTTCTTAAGCGTAACCGCAGCTACAGAGGCTATGACAAGAGTCGCAAGGTAACAGAGGAGGACCTGCGGAAGATTGTTTCCGTAACCACACTGGTGGGTTCCGGAAAGAACCGCCAACGCCTCCGCTACAGGCTTGTAACCGGCGAGGAGGCGGCAAAAGTGCTTCCCAACATCGTCCTTGGTGCGGCCCTGCCGGAGGAGCATCTTCCCAAGCCGGGCACTGAACCGGAGGCCTTCATCGTGGCCTGCTGCACGGGAGAGGAGAACAAGGTGGTGGACATAGACCTTGGTATCGCCGCCCAGAGTATGCTCCTTAAAGCCACGGAAATGGGCCTTGGCGGCATCTTTATCCTCAATTTCAAGGCCGATGCCATCCGGGAAGCCCTTAACCTCCCGTCCAAACCTATTGCTGTAATTGCTATAGGAAAAGGGGCAGAGAACATATATTTAATACCAGTTCACGCCGACGCTTCCCTTGATTACTACAGGAAGGACGGCGTGCACTTTGTCCCGAAACTCTGTCTGGAGGATATTCTGATTAATCCTTAGAGAAGAACTTCCATTGGAAGAGTATAAGATAGATTGCGCCAACGGTGACGCAGCTATCCGCAAAATTGAAGACGGGCTCGAAGAAGATGCGGCCGCCAAGGCCCGGAACCCAGTCCGGCCAAGTCCATAGCGGGAAGTAGAGCATGTCTACAACCTTTCCCTGCATGAACGGGGCGTAATGGCCCAGCGTAGCAACGGTACTCACCGTGGACTCACTGAAAATGAGTCCATAGCAAAGGCAGTCTACAATGTTTCCGAAGGCGCCTGCGGTGATGAGCGTAAGGCCCACAAGCACTCCGGTGGGGACGTCCTTGCGCTTTGTCAGCTTGGAAATCCACCAGCACAGCACTACAAACAGGACAATCCTGAAGGCAGTGAGGAGATACTTGCCTATTACCCCGCCGAAAGACATCCCGAAGGCCATCCCCTTGTTCTCCACGAACACCAGCTGGAACCAGTTCCCCAGCACGGGGATACTCTGGCCAAGGGTCATGTTGGTCTTGACCAGGACTTTTATGACCTGGTCTATGACCACGAGGAGAATCCCAAGGAAGATTAGATTTCTGCCCTTCTTCATAGCTGTTAAAGATTCCGGGTCAAGCCCGGAATGACGCTAAAGCTACTTCCTGCCGGTCTTTTCAAGGATGGCTTTGCCCTCCACGGTGGTGGTGGCGTGAGGGACAAGACGGAGGCGCTCCTTGGGGATGAGCTTGCCGGTGACGCGGCAGATGCCGTATGTCTTGTTCTCAATGCGGACAAGGGCTGCTTCCAGGTTCTGGATGAACTTGTACTGCCTCTGGGCCAGGGCACCGGCCTCTTCCTTGGAAAGCTGGAAGGCGCCGTCGTCCTCTACGGTCTTGAATGTAGGGGCAGTGTCAAGGATATCGTTCCCGCCTGCATGGGTTACAACATCACGAAGGGTTGCGTACTCTGCGCGAGCCTTCTCGAGCATATCATTGATGATGGTGCGGAATTCTTCCAGCTCCTCATCAGAGTAACGTGTTTTGATGTTTTCTTCCATATTCTCTATCTTTTAACTGTTATCTTGATTGTGTTATTGTCTGTCCATTCAACCTCTGCGGCGTCTGCGGGGGCTTCCGCTGCAGGACGCACGGCAAGCGTGCGGGAAAGCGTCTGGGCGCTGATATATGAGCCGTAGCGCTCTACGACCTCTTCCAGAGGTGCGTAGACTACGGTGTCTATGCGGTCCGTAACCTCGAAACCGCTGCTCTTGCGAAGGTTCTGGATGCGGTTCACAAGCTCCCTGGCAAGGCCTTCAAGCTTGAGTTCCGGTGTTACCTCTATGTCAAGGGCAACTGTAAGGGAGCCCTCGGAAGCCACCTGCCAGCCTTCTACATCTTCCGATGAGATGGCATAGTCTCCGGGATTGAGGACCACGTCTCCGCCGGGAAGGGCAAGAGTGTACACCTCTTGGGCGGCCTCTGCCTTCTGGATGCTTGCGATGACGTTCTGGTCAAGAGCGGCAAATCCGGCGGCGATTTCCTTCATGCGGGCGCCGTAGGTCTTGCCAAGAACCTTGAAGTTGGGCTTTATCTTGAGCGTCATTATACCGCTTGTATCCTCGATGAACTGCATTTCCTTCACGTTCACCTCTCCAAGGATAATGGCCGATACGCTTTCCAGCTGCCTGCGGACCTTCTCCGAGATGACCGGGATCATAACCTTCTGCAGCGGCTGGCGTACCGGGAGGTTCACCTTCTTGCGGATGCCTAGGATAAGGGACGTAGCCTGCTGGGCAAGGGCCATCCTCTCCTCAAGGTCTTTGTCGATGAGCTTTTCGCAGGCCTCCGGCATGAGCTGGAAGTGGACGGACTCGGCGGAACCGGTAAGATCCTGCCACAGCTGGTCCATATAGAACGGGGCGATGGGAGCGGAAAGGATGGCCACGTCCACCAGAACCTTGTACAGGGTGCTGTAGGCGGCTTTCTTGTCTTCCGTCATCTCACCTGCCCAGTAGCGGGGACGGCCAAGGCGGACGTACCAGTTGGAGACATCGTCACAGACGAAGGTCTCAAGGATACGGCCGGCGGTCTTGACGTCGTAGTCCTCGTACGCGGCGCGAACGTCACGGATTACGCTGTTGAGCTTGGAAAGGATCCA
>CAMJJZ010000042.1 GCA_946406275.1 uncultured Bacteroidales bacterium
GCTTCCTGGACGTCGAAGTTGCCGGTGATCTCGGAAGAACCGCCGGTGATCTCCGTATTCACGGTAGGATAGGAATACACCAGGCCATCCAGGACGATAGCGACCTGCTTGCCGATGTTATCCTTGGTGAGGTGGGCCCAGATGGAGGCGCCCTCTGCGTTCATGGTCATGGACACGGAAGGAGCGCCGCTGCCGCCGCGCTGTGCGCCGTTGAAGTTCACGCGGGCGTCCGTGACGACACCGCCGTCAAGCGGAGCCTTGCCGTCGCGGGAGGTAACCTTGATAGCGATCAGTTCGTAAAGATTGTTGCCCTGGACAAGCTCTGAAGGCTTTACGGACCACATTCCGCGGAAGCCCTGAGGAAGAACGTCCTCTGCCATGGCCAGGTAACGGTTTACGGTAACTGTGTCAACACCCTGTGCAAAACCAATGCAGGCGTTGTTCCAGCCGCTGGGGCTGAGAACCTGGAACAGAGGATTTGAAACGGTGGTGCTGTCAGAGAGGTTGTTGAGGATTTCGCTCACGCGGGCGTCCACAGCATAGAGGTCTACCTCGTTACCCATGAAGGTGGGCCAGAATTCGAGGGATGCGGTGCCCTGGAGGAGCTTACGCACACGCTCAGGATCCTTTACGCCCGGAAGTTCGATGAGGATCTTGCCGGAAGTACCTACCTGCTGAATGTTGGGCTGGGTGACGCCGAAGCGGTCGATACGGTTACGGAGAACGTTGAAGGAATTGTCCACGGCGCTCTTTGCCTCTGCACGGATAACGTCAATGACCTTATCGTTGGTGGCGTCGTTGGAAATCTTGTCACGGAGCTCGTAGGTTGCGAAGACCTCTGCCAGACGGCGGCCGGGAGCAACTTTCTCCCAGGCGTCGCGGAACAGGCCGATGAAGTCTGCGCTGGAGTTGACGTTATTCTTCTTGGCCTCGTCCATGGCGGCGATGAAGTCAGGATCGGTGCTGTTACCGGAAAGAGCCTTTACAAGGTCTTCCAGCTGCACCTGCAGCATGACGTTCATACCACCCTTGAGGTCCAGACCGAGGTTGATTTCCTTTTCCTTTGCGCCCTTGTAGGTGTATCCGAGGAATACCTTTTCTGCGCTGATGGAATCTACATAGGCCCTGTTACGGATGTTGGCTACGGAGTCAAGTACGAACTCGCGTACTTCCGCGGCCACGTTGTTAGTTTCGACGAATTGAAGCGCCTGCTGCTCCGCCGCTTTCTTGGCTTTGTTCTCTTCGATGCGGGTTACCGCGGTGAAGGAGAGCTGCCAGATAGAGGCAAGACCAAGCAGGATAGCCACAAGACGGATCCAACCTTTGCTTTGCATATCAGTTTATCTTTAAATTTTGAATTATTTCAGCCAATTTGACCCCGGCGCGGTAAGCGTCAGGGCAAAATAGGCTGCAAATTTAGTACTTTTTTCTAAAATACCGCATATACTTTCAAGTATTTATACCAAAAACGTTGGTTATGGTACGATTTTTCCCTTAAAAGGGAAGTTTGTCATAACTATTTGTTACATTTGTAGGCTATACACACAAAATGCGCAAAAAACTGGTCTGCATAATGCTCATGCTTGTTACCGCGGGAATCACCCTGCGGGCACAGGCGTTGCCGGAGCAGGCCAGGCGTCTTATGGAGGAGGGCGACGCCCTTCTCAGGAAGTATTATTTCGACGACGCCATAGAGAAGTACAGCGACGCCGCCCAGTACGTCGAAAACGACGACCAGCTGGCCGTTCTGCTGAAGCGCACCCAGCAGGCCAACAACGCTCTCACCATGACTGAATTCTGCGCGGAGCCCAACGTGGTGGAGCGCCAGAGGTTCTCCCGCAAGGATTTCTTCCAGTACTATCCGCTCAAATCCCAGAGCTGGCACGCCAGCCCCAACCCTCTGGATTCCCTGGAAGGTTATCCCACGTATTTCCCTAGGGGAGACAAGAGCGTGATCTTCAGCGCGGTTGACTTTGCGGGAACCAGGAGCCTGTTCATTTCCCATATGACAGACACCCTCTGGACGGCCCCCAAGCTGCTTGGAGAGTCCCTCACCACCATGGGAAGCGAGGTCTTCCCCATGCTTTCCCCGGACGGGAAAACCCTTTATTTCGCCTCCGACGAGCTCTACGGAATGGGCGGTTTCGACCTCTATTCCAGCACCTGGGATCCCGAGACCAAGACCTGGCAGGATCCCGTGAACATGGGCTTCCCCTTCAATTCTCCCGGGGACGATTTTCTCCTGATGGACACCGAGGACGGCAAGTACACCATCTTCGCCTCCAACCGCGACTGTTCCAAAGACAGCGTCTACGTATACGTGGTGGATTACGCCGCCTCCCGTGACCGCAAGGTGGTGAGCAGCCGGGAAGACATCGTCCGTATAGCATCCATGCGCCCCAAGCAGCAACTTGGCCGTCTGGACCACGATTCCTTCTCCGAGGGCGTTGAGGAAACGGCCAACACGCGCCTGTACATGCAGAAGGTAAGCGAGGAGCTGGCCCTGAAGGATTCCATCGCCAGGCATCAGAACGACGAGTCAAAAGTGCGCCTGGAGGAGCTGAAACGCAAGCTTTCCGACGTTCAGCTTGAGAAACAGCTCCTGAGCGACGCCTTCCGAAAAGAGGGCGTGCTGTCATCGTCCCGGACGGAGGACAAGGAGGTGGTGGGCGCCGGCGGAAGCTATACCTTCAGCAAGAACCTGATGGGTCCCAGGATCCGCATCAAGGTGGCCAGGGCAAGAAGGAGCGGCACCATCCATATTTCCAAGATGGGCCGAATGGCGCAGGACATGACCCTGCCGCCGGGCCTTGTGTACCAGATTCAGTTTACCACGTCGCTGCGGCGCCTGGGAATCGAGGACTTCAAGGGACTGTCGCCGGTGTACGAGAGGATATCGTCAAACCTCAAACGTGTGTATACCGTGGGCATTTTCAGGACGTATGACGATGCCCTTCTGGAACTAAATACCGTAAAGATGCAGGGCTTCCCGGACGCCACCATCGTTGCCTGGAGGGAAGGTAAGCAGGTGCCCGTCCAGCAGGCCAGACAGGAAGAAGAACAACAATAAAACCATATAACCCATGAAAAAACTAATCCTACTGATCACGCTCGCAATCATTTCCTGCGGAAAGACCACAGTCTCCTGGAAGGAAGGGGAGTCCGTGGACAAGAGGTATTCCAATTTCACCATGGAAATCCAGAACCCTCCCGCAGGCACGGACTGGTACATCTGGTTCAGCCAGTTCAGGACCCCCACTACCATGCTGGAAGGTTCTGAGGGCAAGATAGACCACGTGAGCGGCACCCTTTACAAGATAACCCCCGAGGCGGATACGAAGGGTGAAACCCTGCATCTGAATTACAAGGCAAAAACCCTTGTGAACCAGTGCCGTGCGCCGGAAGCCTTTTATCTGGTAAGGCCCGGCAAGCGCCCCGTGAAGCTTGATGTCAAGTACGATTACCTTCCGGCGGAGCCCAAGCACTCCTTCGAATGGAGCCATGTGGATGTGGCCGTTGAGGACATGATTCCCCGCCTGAAGAACGTGGAAAAGGGAGAAGGGGAGACCGCAATCCCCGCGGAGTGGACCTCCGTAACCACCGTTGAGGGTAAGGTTCCCGGATGGTACAGGATAACCCTCAAGGACGATTCCGCTACCCTTGAAGCAGCCGACTCTGACGCAGAGTACTGGGCCGGAATCACCTTGGAGAACCTCCGCGCAAGCGCCGCCGGAGCCAAGGTTGCCGATATGGTCATAGAGGACTGGCCGGACCTTGCCTACCGCGGCCTCATGCTGGACGTGAGCCGCAATTTCACCAAGAAGGAGGGCATCCTTACTCTCATCGACCTCCTGTCCCGCTACAAGGCCAACGTCCTTCACCTTCACATGGGTGACGATGAAGGCTGGCGCGTGGAGATAGACGCCCTTCCGGAGCTCACCTCCTACGGCGCTTTCCGCGGCCTTCCGGTCCTGAACGAAGACGGCACAATCTCCGAGCCTGATGCCCTGCAGCCCACCTACAGCGCATCCTTGGACCGCAAGGACCTTTCCGGCACGGCCAGCGGCTACTACTCCCACAAGGATTTCGTGGAGATCCTGAAATATGCTGCGGAGCACCACATCAGGGTTATTCCGGAGTTCGATACTCCCGGCCACTCCAGGGCCGCCATCAAGGCCATGGAGAAGAGGGCGGAACTCACCGGAGACACCTCCTGCCTGCTTTCCGAGCCGGAAGACACTTCCAAGTACGTTTCCGTGCAGGATTATACGGACAACGCCATAAACGTGGCGCTGGAGTCCACCTACAAGTTCATTGAGACCGTATTCGACGGACTCATCGCCCTTTACAATGAAGCCGGAGTGCCGCTGGAGGTCGTGCATGTTGGTGGCGACGAGGTTCCGGAGGGCGCATGGATTGGTTCTCCCGCCTGTCAGAAGTTGATGGCGGAGAACGGCTGGGACAGCGTGGACCGTCTCAAGGACTACTATGTGGGCCGCGTGCTGGATATTGCCGCCGCAAAAGGCCTCAAGGTTGCCGGATGGCAGGAGCTGGTGCAGAACCTGCAGCCGGAAAACGCCGCCAAACTTGCCTCGGGGCTTGGTTTCACCAACGTGTGGACGGTGTCCCACGGCAGGGAGGAACTCCCTTACCAGTTTGCAAACCAGGGCATCCCGGTGGTCATCTCATCGGCCCCCAATGCCTACCTGGACTTTGCGTACAACGACTCCAAGCTGGAGAGGGGACACAACTGGGGCGGATTCGTGGACGAGCGCCGCAGCTTCTCCCTGCTTCCGTACAGCATGTACCGCAGTGTGCGCTGGGACGACCACGGCAAGATAAAGAAGATTGCCGATGCCCCTAACGGAAAGACCCCGCTCCTTGCAAAGGAGAACATCATTGGCGTACAGGGACAGCTCTGGACAGAGACCATCCGCAGCTTCGACCACGTTACCTACTACATCTTCCCCAAGGCGCTGGGCCTGTTCGAGCGCGGCTGGAATGTGTCTCCCGTATGGGAAGGCACCACCGTCTCCGACGACCCCGCCTTCGTGGACGACTTCAACAAGTTCTACAGCATCATCAACGACAAGGAACTTCCTTATTATCAGAAGATTGGCATTTCTTATCACACTAACTGATGAGACTTCTTATCATATCGGATTTCACCGAGCAGTTCCCTTACAGGCTGCTCCGCGGCATCATGGCCTGGTCCAGGCGCTCGGAGCAGCCGTGGGTGGTGTGCAAGATGCCGCCGTCCTACAAGCGGGAAATCGGTATCAAGGGTGTTGTCCGGTGGGCTAAAAACTGGAGGGCGAACGTGGTGATAGGCCAGTTCGACCCGGAAGACGACGTGACACTTTTCGAGAAGAACGGAATCGTGGCCATCGCGCAGGACTATATCTCCAAGTTCGACACCATCCCCAACATCACGGCGGATTATCAGCTCACCGGATCCATTGCAGCGCAGCAGCTGTACGGTCACGGCTACAAGCATTTCGGCTTCTTCGGTTACGAAAACGTGTGCTGGAGCGACGGCCGCCTGAAAGGCTTCAGGGACAGGCTCAAGGACGATTTCAACGTGGACACCATCCATGTGTTCAACAACCGTCAGCTGTCCTCCCTGTGGAGTTACGACGTGGCGGAGCTACGTGAGTGGCTCCTGTCCCTGCCCAAGCCCATAGCTATTTTCGCCTGCGACGACAATCAGGCGGAAATCCTCCTGGAAACCTGTCAGGCGTCGGAGATAAACGTTCCGCTGGACGTGGCCATAGTTGGCGTGGACAACGACGAGATTACCTGTAACCTTACTGTCCCGGCCATATCGTCAGTGGATATGGATATTGAAAAAGCCGGGTACCAGGTGGCGGAAATGGCTACCAGGATGGTCGAGGACCCTAATTACAGAGGCGAAGATATCGTGATACGACCCATCGCCCTGGTTGGCCGCGGCTCTACCGGAATAATGGCCACCAAGGACCCCGTGGTAGCTGAGGCCATGCGCTACATCTACCAGAACAGGGCCAGGAAACTGCAGGTGGCAGATGTCATTAAGCAGGTTCCCGTGAGCCGCCGTCTGCTGGAGCAGCGCTTCAAGGAAGTGACCGGGGCCAGCATCTACACCGTGATTTCCAACCTCCGTATGGACTATTTCGCCCAGCAGCTGGTATCGTCGGCGGACACCGTTTCCGAGATTGCCGCGCGCATGGACGAGCCCGACACCAAGAGTATATCCCGGCGCTTCCAGGCGCTCAAAGGGTGTACTCCAACGGAGTATAGGAAGCGAGAATTGCGTAAATTGGGAGAATAATTACGCAAATCGCGTAAATAATTGATTCGGCATCGATTATTTTTGTGGTAACTAACCTGATAACCACTGATAATCGAATGCTCCTAGGAATCGACATCGGCGGTACCACCATCAATATGGGCCTTGTAAAGGGCTCAGATATAGTGGTGAAAAAAACCGTCCCTTCATTCAAGCAAGAATGGAACAAACAGCAGACTCTGGACTATCTCTGTGATGAGATTTCCGGAATCATCACTCCTGAAGTAGAACACATTGGAATAGGGGTTCCCACTCTTGTGGACCCGGCCAAAGGCATTGCTTACCAGGCCGCAAACATCCCGTCCTGGGACGAGGTCAACATTAAAGAAGCGGTAGAGAAACGCTTCAACATCCCCGTTTCCGTGAATAACGACTCCAACTGTTTCGCCCTTGGCGCAGCCGCAAAGCTTGGCGCAAAGGAGAAAGTAGTTGTTGGCATTACGCTGGGCACCGGCCTTGGCGTAGGTGTCATCGTTGACGGAAAACTCCTTGACGGCACTCATTGCGGAGTGGGGGAGATAGGCGCCCTGTCTTACAACGGCCACGACTACGAAGAATTCTGCTCCAAGAAATTCTTTACCGCCCGTGGCTGGCAGGGAAAGGCTGCATCCGAAGCTGCTGAGAACGGGTCTCCGGCAGTGCTGGCCATGTTCAAAGAGTTCGGCAAGCACCTTGGCGAGTTCCTTGCCGTAGTAATGTACGCATACGATGCAGACCGCATAATCTTTGGCGGAGGCGTGGCAAATTCCTTCAATCTTTTCAAGGAATCCATGGAAAAGACCCTTGCCATGCGTTATCCTTATGTCAAGGCTCTGGAAAACCTTAAGATAGAAGCTCTTCCCCAGGGAGACATCCCCGTACTAGGCGCATCACAACTGACAAATTAAACATATGAATATCAAAGCTTTTACCGCAATGGTCATGATGCTCGCGAGTGCGTGCGCGGGCGCACAGGAACTCACCCAGTGGACGCTTAACCAGGAGGGTTCCAAGCAAAGCATAAAAGTAACGGTTCCCTGCACGGTGGCCGGCGCCCTCAACAACGCCGGAGCGTTTGGGGAGAACGTTATGGAAGGGGAGAACTACAAGAATATAGACAAGACCCTCTTCGACACCCCTTGGGTGTACACCGCAAAGTTCAAGGCCAATACTTCCCTGCGCAACGTCCTCCGCTTCAACAGCCTTGGCTACAGCGCGGAAATCGTCCTTAACGGAAAGACCCTGGCCACCGCGGATACCACCATCGGCCCCTACATCGTGAGGGAATACGCCGTGGACGGCATAATCAAGGCCAACAATACGCTGCAGGTGAAAGTTTTCAAGGCTCCCAAACAGTGCCTGAACCACGGCTACGTGGACTGGAACCCCCGCCCGGTAGACGAGACCATGGGTATCCTTGGCGCCGTTACGCTCATAGCCACCCCCAACGTCCAGATTCAGGACCTGTTTGTGAAGCCAGAGGTAAACGTAAAGGACCTCAAGGATGCCTCATTCATTATGGAGGCCACCCTTGTGAATCGTGCCACAAAGCCTGTACAGGGCGTGCTCAAGGCTGCATATGAGGGCGGTTACATTGAGATTCCCGTGAACATGGCGGCAGGGGAGACCAAGGTGGTCACCCACAAGGAGAAAGTTGTGAATCCCCGCATCTGGTGGAGCGCGGAGATGGGTTCTCCGGAGCTTTATCACCTGAGCGCAGTTTATTCCGTGGGCAAGAAGATTTCCCACAGCAAGGACGTTGTGTTCGGCCTCAGGGACATTCAGTCGGAACTGGTGGACGGTAAGTACCGCCGCTTCATCCTCAACGGAAAGAAGGTCCTCATCAAGAGTGCCGGCTGGACGGACGATATCTTCATGCAGGATACCCCGGAAAGTCTCCTGAAGCAGGCCCTGATGGTCAAGGACATGGGCCTCAACAGCATCCGCTTCGAGAACATCTGGGGAAAGGACGACACCATCTACAACCTCTGCGACGAGCTCGGCCTCCTTGCAATAGTGGGCTTCAGCTGCCAGTGGGAATGGGAAGACTACTGCGGCCTTCCGGAGACAAGGCGCAACGGCTGCATCTCCGGTGAGCCCTGGGAAAGCCTTGCCGTCAAGTACTTCAAGGATCAGGTCATACGTCTCAGGAACCATCCGTCCGTGATTGCATGGCTCACGGGCAGTGACCGCGCACCCCTTCCCAGCCTGGAGAAGGAGTACATGAAGATTTACGAAAAGTATGAGTACAGGCCCTATGTCTGCTCCGCCAGCGCCGTCAAGAGCGAGGTCACCGGACATTCCGGCATGAAGATGGCCGGCCCGTATGAATACGTAGGCCCGGATTACTGGTATATCGATACCGAAAGGGGAGGTGCCTATGGCTTCAACACGGAGACCAATCCCGGCCTCAACATCCCCCAGGCAGAGAACGTGAAGCGCCTGCTTGGCGGAGCCCCGGAGTGGCCCCTGAACAAGACCTGGGACTACCACTGCACGGCTTCATCGTCCCATATGAACAACATGGACTTCCAGGTGAACGTGATGAACGGCACCTACGGGAAGGCCACGTCCTTTGAAGACTATATCAAGAAGGCGCACGCCCTTGACTACGACGCCACCCGTTCCATGTACGAGGCCTTCCGCTGCAACATAGACAAGCAGGCCACCGGTATAGTGAACTGGATGCTCAACAGCGCATGGCCCTCCATGTACTGGCAGCTCTACGACTGGTACCTTGTTCCCACCGCCGGTTACTACGGCGTAAAGAACGCATGCGCACCCGTACAGCTTATATATAATTATGGTACGCGCGAGGTGTGGTGCGTGAACGATGCCGTCCCGGAAGCCTACTACAGCGCAACCGTACATTACCTGGACGCAAAGTCCCGCACCGTGAGCTGCAACGACTACCGCTTCCGCAGCAAGGCCAGGAGGCCGTTCGTGGTGGAAACCCTCCCGGAAGGTGAAGGCTTCCTCTCCCTTGAGCTCAAGGATGCCGAGGGCAAGGTGATTGCCCACAACTTCTACTGCGTCCCCGCTGAAGGCGGAAAGTATGAATGGAAGAAGGCCGACTGGTGGGGCATTCCCATGACCGGTTACGCAGACCTTTCCTTTGTTACAAACCTGCCCAGGGCCACCGTTGAGGCCACTTTCGAGACCAACGACGAAGGCACCCTGGTAACAGTGGAGAACAAGTCCAACGTGGTTGCCTACCAGCTTATCCTTAAGGCCAAGTGCGGCTGTGGAAAGCTCAAGGGCGGCGCAATCTGGGAGGACAACTTCTTCTCCCTTGTTCCCGGAGAAAAGCGTACAGTGCTCTGCAAGGAAAAAGATGTGAAAATAACTCTTGAAGGATGGAATCTATGAGAAAGCTTATGACTTTTGCCGGAGCTCTGCTCCTTGGCGTATGGGCCTTTGCCCAGAACCCCCAGGACCTTGACCGCGACAGGTCCAA
>CAMJJZ010000043.1 GCA_946406275.1 uncultured Bacteroidales bacterium
CCCTTGGGAACGAATTCGTAGTACCAGGAGATACCGTCCGTATTGTCCGGGGTATAGACAGTAGCCATGAGCTGAAGCTTCTTCTTCATGTTGGCAGTGGTCTTCTCCATTACAAGATAACGGGGGCTCTCAACAATGCTCTTATGAGGAACATATGAGAGGATTGCTCCGCTTTCAAGCACAAGGTAAATCTGCTCGATACCTTCTTCGGTCCATTCGTTTTCAAAGGTATAGGTGTAAGTCTTGTTCTCCACGGGGAAGAGGTAATCCTCGTCTGCGGTCTTGGATTCGGGGCTGAACTCGGAGCCCTTGTTGGCATAGGCCATGCCGTCAGCGGAGGTGTAGGTGTATTTGCCCTCGTTGTCGAAGGTAAAGACATCGTCATAGAGGAAGCCGCTCTTTCCGTTGGCCTCGCAGGACCACCATCCCAGAGGATTACCCACGGGACCGCAGCCGAAGTGGCCGTTCTCCGTGCTGTTCCAGACCCAGTCCTGGCTTGCGCCGCCGGAGAGGGCACGGATGTAAGGAGAAGGATCGAACGGGTCACGGTAGGTGTTCTCCAGGGAGAAGTTCTTCACCACGGAACCCACGGATGTGCCAAAGGTATTGTAAGCCTTAACCTCAACGGAGTAGGTGCCGGCTTCGCGGAAACGGAGCTGAAGGCCGTTTCCGGTATAGGAATACTTCTTATTCTGCTTGCCGTCGATGAGCTGGTCCGAGCCGAAGATCCAGATGGGGGTCATTCCGGGGTTCTTGAGGTTGAAGGTGACATAGTTTGTCTCCTGGTCAACGTCAATCTGAACATCGAAGGTGGACGCCTCGGGGACGGAACCCTGTGAAAGCTCGGGATATTCCGGCATACAGGCAAAAGCGAATGAGGCTATTGCCAGGATGGCTATGATATTCCAAATCTTTTTCATGGTCAGTTATATTAATAGTTGTTGTTCACAAGCTTGTCGTCCTTGTCAAGTTCGGACTGAGGGATGGGCCAGTACTTCTTGGACTCTGTCCAGTTGCTGCCGGCGGGACGGAAAGGATGGTTGGAGGCCTGGAGCACGGTTGCTGCCTGGCCGCTGCGGATAAGATCCCAGTAGCGCTTGCCTTCGCCAACGAACTCCTTGTGGCGCTCCTCGATGATGTCGTCCACAGTGGTTCCGGTGTCCTTGCTCTTTGCGCGGTCACGAACTTCCTTGAGCCATGCAGAGCCGTCCTGACCAAGCCTTGCTGCAAGTTCTGCGGCGTTCAGGAGGGTCTCGGAATAGCGGTAGATGCGCTCGTTGTTGCCATAGTTCATGGTATCGGCGCCCTTGTAACCATGGTTGCCGTTTTCACGGGCGATGTACTTGAGGAGGAAGAATCCGGTGTCTTCCCAGCGGGGTGCGTAGTTGTCGCGGTTGTCGGACCAGTTGAGGATACCGCCGTCCCTGCGGATGTCGGTGTCGTCATACATGTCGTATGCGCTCTTGTTCACGCCGCCGAAGCCCCAGCCGTCTGCGAAACCGCTGCCGGGCTTTGCACCGGGGATGCCGGTGAGCACAGAGGAGACGTTGCCGCCTGTTGCGATGGGGGCATCCCATGCACGGACGCCGCCTTCGGAGACGTAGTTGATTTCCCAGATGGATTCAGTGCCCCACTCGCCGGCTTCCGTCCAGATGGAGGCGAAATCGGCAACAAGGGCGTACTGCTTGCTGGTGATGATTTCCTTCATGTAATCAAGTGCCTTCTGGTAGCGGCTTTCGTCCTTCTGGTACATGACCATTTCTGCGTAGAGCATGTAAGCCATTGCCTGGGTTACACGGCCCTCGTTGCCAACGGAGGCCTTCATGGGAAGGGCGTTCATGCCGATGGCTTCCTCCAGGGTGGCGATGACCTTGCCGTAAACGGTGTCGTGGTCAAGCTGGTCGCAGAAGTAGGGGGTCTTGAGGTTTTCCTCATAGTAAGGGATGTTGCCCCAGAGCTTCCAGAGGATGTTGTAGTAGTAGCTGCGCAGGACAAGTGCCTCGGCAACCCACTGGTCGCGCGTCGCCTTTGCAATGCCGTTTACCCCGTCAATGTACTGGGGAACGATATTGGCACGGTTGATACCGGAATAGGCGATGGTCCACATCTGGTTGGGCTGGTCGGTGGAGGTGAGCTGGTAGAAATGGGTCTTCACCAGGGAAGGCTGGTCGCCCTCGTTGGAACCGCCGCAGTTGATGTCGTCGGCCATGATGTCAAACACCAGGTGGAGGGAGTTGTACTGGTAGAAGTAGTCGAACCACTCCAGGGGGTCGTATGCTGCCACAAGGCTCTCGAACATGCGGGCCTCGGTGTTGAAATACTCGTCAAGGGGCTCGGAAGAGTTGTGTACGGGAGACACGAACTCGGTTGAGCAGGATGCGAAGAGGATGACGGATGCGCTGAGCGCTGCAATTATCTTTTTCATGGTGTTCATCCTTTTATTAGAAGTTAACATTTACGCCGAAGGTGACTGTGCGGGCCTGGGGATATACGCCGCGGTCGATACCGGCCTCTGTACCGAAGCCGTTGCCGCCGGTGACTTCAGGGTCGCAGCCGGTGTAGCGGGTGAAAGTGAGAGCGTTCTCTATCTGGGTGTAAACCCTCAGACGTGAGATCCTGGCCTTCCTGGTTATGTTCTGGGGAAGAGTGTAACCAAGCTGGACGTTACGTACGCGGAGGAAGGAGGCATCCTCTACCCACATGTCGGAAACGCGGTAGTTCTCGTTGGCGGACTCGAACACAAAGCGGGGGTATTTGTTGGTGGAGCCTTCGCCGGTCCAGCGGTTCAGGATGTTCTTGGGCAGGTTGATGTAGTAGAGGTCTGTACGGCGGGTAACGTTGAAAGCCTGTACGCCGGCCTGGCCCTGCAGGAACAGGGTGAAGTCGAGACCCTTGTAGTCGAAGCCGAAGTTGAGGCCGTAGGTCCAGTCGGGCATGCCCTTGCCGATGTAGGTACGGTCTGCATCGTTCAGGACGCCGTCCTTGTTGGTATCCACGAAGCGGATGTCGCCGGGTTCAGCCTTGGGCTGGAGAAGGGCGCCGTCGGCACCGACGTGGGCGTTGATCTCGTCCCAGTTCTGGAAGATGCCGTCGGTCTTGTAACCATAGAAGTAAGGGAAAGGAAGGCCTACGACACCACGGGTGAGCTGGCCGATCTTATGGCTGGAGCCATAGAGGGAGGCCTCTTCGCCGCTGGCGCTCTGGATACCCAGGTCAGTGAGTTTGTTCCAGTTGCGGGTGGCGTTGAAGTTCACGCGGTAGTGAAGGTCGCCGATGTGGTTGCGGTATCCCAGGTCGAATTCCAGACCGCGGTTTACCATGGAGCAGAGGTTGCCGATAGGGGCGGAGTCACCAGCGTATGCGGGAACGGGCATTTCGTGAAGCATGCCGGAGGTGAGCTTGTTGTAGTAGTCCACGGTTGCGGTGAACTGGTTGCCCCAGAGGCCGAAGTCTACGCCAAGGTCTGTCTGGATGGACTGTTCCCACTTTACGCCGGGGTTGGCAAGGCCGGAAGGCTTGGTGCCGCTGGCGATGGACTCGGTGCCGTTTCCGCCGGAACCGAAGGCGTAGTTGTTGCCGCCGTTTGCGTAAACTGCATAGCGGAAGTCGCCGATGGAGTCGTTACCGTTGACACCCCAGGAGCCACGGAGCTTGAGGGTGGAGATCCTGTCCTGAGCCTTGAGGAAGGGTTCGTTCTTGATGTTCCAGCCAACGGAGACTGAAGGGAAGGTACCCCACTTGTTGTCCGGGCCGAAGCGGCTGGATGCATCACGGCGGATGGTGGCTTCTGCCATGTAGCGCTCGTCGTAGTTCCATGTGACACGGCCGAAGTAGGACATGAGGCTGTAAGGAACTGAATTCCAGCGGCCCCAGCCGTTGCGGTCACCATCCTCGGACTTGCCGTAGGTGTTGTCTACGGAAATCTTCCAGGGGTCATAGTCAAACTTGAGGCCCTTTGCAGAAGCGCCAAGGTAGGAGCTGGTGGAACGGTAGAGGGTCTGGCCAAGGACGGCGTTGATACCGTTCTTGCCAATCTGCTTGTCGTATGTGAACACGTTTTCAACCTGCCAGGTGAAATACTGGTTCATGCTCTGGGAAGCGCCGGTGCCGTAGTTCATCTTTTCTACGGTGGAGGCGTTTCCGTCCTTGTCATAAACCTCGCTGGTGGTTATCTTGTCCAGGCTGTAGCTCTTTGAGGTAAGGAAATACTGCAGGTTGTAGCTGTGGCTGGTCACATAGGTGAGGTCTGCACTTGCGGTAGAGCGGAACTTGAGGCCTTCGAAGAGCTGGAGGTCAAGGGCCAGGTTGGCGATGACCTTGTCAGTGTTGTTCTTTCCGCCGGGCTGGGAAAGCTGTGCAAGAGGGTTTGCCTGCTCGTTGTAGATGGAGCCGTCGGCAATGGTGTAGGGGCGGCCCTGCTTGTCGCGGATAATATAAGGGTATCCGGCGGCGTACATGGTCTTGTAGGCGGCCTCGGTGGCCTCATCGGCAAAAATGGTCTCGGTAGGTGCCATTCCAAGGGCGGAGCCAAGAGGGGAACCGTACTCGGAGTTGGTGCTGATGCCGGAGGCGTCGATGTTGGAGTAGGAAAGGGTTGTACGGAGATCGGCCTTGTTCAGGAAGGTGCGGTCTGCGGTGTGGTCGAAGAGCTTGATGCCAACGTTCTGATGATAGGTGAAACGCTTGTAGAAAGCCCTGTCGTAGCTTCCGCCGATGGTTCCCTGGCGGTTCAGGTAACCGGCAGAGATGCTGTAGTCCACGTTCTCGGTACCGCCGCTCACGTTGAGGTCGTGCTTGACCACGGGGGCGTTCTTGTCGAAGATGGCTTCTACCCAGTCGGTTCCCACGCCCAGTGAATAGGGATCGTCAAAAGTGGGAAGCTGACCGGCGTTGAGGCGGCCTTCGTTCATGATGACGGCATACTCGGTGGCGTTCAGGACGGCGGGTTTGCGCCAGGGGTTCTGGACACCGTAGGAGAAGTCGTAGCTTATCTTTGCCTGACCCTTCTGGCCCTTCTTGGTGGTGATGAGCACAACGCCGTTGGCAGCACGGGCGCCGTACACTGCACCGGAAGCGGCATCCTTCAGGACCTCGATACGCTCAATGTCGTTGGGGTTCAGATAGTCGATACCGCCGGAAGGCATACCATCTATAATATAAAGGGGCTCGGAGTTGTTGATGGAGCCCACACCACGGATACGTACCTGGGAACCGGCGTCAGGGGCACCGGAGCTCTGGGTAACTGTAACACCGGAGGTGAGACCCTGGAGGACGTTGTCCACGCGGGTCTGGGGCGTTGCTTTCAGGTCTTCCGAGGTAATGCTGGAGATAGCGGCGGTGACCACGGACTTCTTCTGGACGCCGTAGCCCACTACAACTGTCTCTTCCAGCATCTGGGAATCGTCGGAAAGGACGATGTCCAGGACGCTGTCGTTGATTACCTGTACGGTCTTGGTCTCGTAGCCAAGGCAGGAAACTTCAACGGTTGCGCCTTTCTTCACGCGGAGGCTGAAGGAGCCGTCCACGTCGGACATGGTGCCGTTGTTTGTTCCCTGCTCAACCACGAAAGCACCCACGACGGGCTGGTTGTCCGCGTCCTTCACGACACCCTTTAGGGTGACGTTCTGGGCCAGGGCAGCCAGGCTTAATCCTAGCGAGAGGATCAGAGTGATGATTTTTTTCATACGCTTAAGGTTGGTTGTGCGTTGGTTATTGGTTTAAAAAAATGTTTTTCTGGAGGCAAAATTAGTTTACCTATATATAATGCGTGTACATAGTAAAATAATAGTAGCGGGCAGTAGTGCTCTTATTATTGATTATAAGCTAACTAAAACATTTTAATATGCCAAAAAAGTAGTAAAACGAAACTCCAGGTTTCGCTACTTTTTTGGAAAAATAACTATATTTGCACTATGAAAACAAGCAAGACACTACTGCTGATAACATTGGCCATATTGGCTGCGGCCTGCAGTTCACATAAAGGAGATCCGCTGTCGGAACTGGACGGATATGTGAGTGCCCGCAGCGTTTATATGGCGTCAAAAACAACCCAGATGGAGGCGCTCACGCGCCTGGCACAGTCTACCCAGGACCCCCAGCGCAGGTACGACCTGGAGATGGACATCGCCTCACAGTACTTTGCATTCAGCTTCGATTCCACCCAGGCCTACCTCAAGCACTGCCAGGATCTTGCACTGAATCCACTCCGGGACAATGAGCGTTATAACAGGGCATCCATCCAGCTTGGCCACCTCTACGCCAAGGCGGGAAACTATATGGAAGCATATAATCTCCTCTATGGCCAGATAGATACAAACGCCCTCTCACCAGTCCTCAAGCAGGAATATCTCTTTGCGCTGTACGACTTCAGCCGTGACCTTTCCGGCAACTCCGGCATGGTGGAAAGGCTTGCCATCCCGGACCGCAACACCTACAGGGACCAACTGTTCCGCATGGTGCCCAAGGATTCTGAACGCTGGCGCATCCTCAAGATGAACGAGCTTGTAGAGCAGGGAAAATACACGTCGGCGGACAGCCTTTGCAGAATACTTCTTTCCGGAGTAAAGCCGGAAGAGCACAATTACGCCATCTACGCATACGAGATGTCTGATATCCTGTACAGCATGGGCAACAACCGAGGTAGGCTGGAGTGGCTCATTAAATCGGCAGAAAGCGACATCATGGGCGCCGTGAAGGACTATGCCTCACTTACAATGGTGGCCCAGATTATCCTTCCCACCGACGTGGAGCGGTCTTTCCACTACCTGCGCATTGCCCAGGAAGACGCCATTTTCTATAATGCCAAGTTGCGCCCGTGGCAGATTTCCAGGTTCCTCCTTGACGTGGAAGGAGCATACAGCGCAAGACAGGAAAAAACTTCCGGTCTGCTGCGAATCTTTATGATAATAATGGCGGCGCTGGTTGCCATACTTACCGTACTTGCCTGGTCATTCATCCGCCGTACCAGAGCTCTTTCCAAACTCCGTGAGGAGCTTGAGCGCAGCAATACCCAGCTGGCCATGGCCAACATCACCCTCAACGACCAAAACCGCCAGATTTCAAAGGCGGACAGCGTTAAGGAAGAATACATCCTCAGCTTCCTCGAGGATCTTTCTGAGCAGATTACAACCGTCAGAACGGAAGACAACCGCTTTAGGAACCTCCTAAAACAGGGGAAATCTGACCAGCTGCTTAAGGAACTGTCCATTTCCGGCCGATCGGAAAAAGTGAGAGAAGATTTCTACGAAACATTCGACCGCACCTTCCTTGGCCTGTACCCTGACTTTGTGGAGAAGTTCAACGCTCTTATCGCGGAGGAAGCCCGCGTCCATCCGCCCAAAGGCCGCCTTACCACCGAGCTTCGAGTCTTCGCCCTCATCCGCCTCGGCGTGGACGATTCCAAGAAGATAGCAGCCATGCTGGATTACTCAGTTAGCACCATCTACAACCACAAGGTAGCAATAAAAAACGCATCCCTGGGAGACAGGGACACGTTCGAGGACAGGGTCAGGCAGATAGGAAAGTAACCTACAGCGCCCTTACCGCCGTCTCTATTTCTTCCTTTCTGTCTTCCGGAATCACGGGGGAAAGGAAGGATAGCATCTGGAGGGTGCGGGCCTCCTTTTCCGGAATGCCGCGGGAGCGCATGTAGAAGAGTTCGTCCTCTCCCAGGCGGCCGGTGGTGGCACCGTGGGAGCATTTTACATCGTCGGCATAAATCTCCAGCTGGGGCCTGGTCTCTACCTTAGCCTCTTCCGTGAGGACGATGTTGTGGTTCTCCTGATAGGCCTCAGTGCCGTCCGCGCCGGGGGCTACCACGATGACGCCGTCAAAATGGAACTGCGAACTGCCGCCGGCAATGCCGTTGAAAAGCTGCGTGCTTTTGCAACCGGGAGCCTTGTGGTGCATTACAACGCGGATGTTTACTTTCTCGTCAGAGTTGCACAGATACAGCCCCTTCAGGTGCGCTTCCGCGCCGGGGCCGGCAAGGTCAATGCTTACATCTATATCCCGTGATTCTCCAGGCAATACAACATACTGCAGCTCAAGCGTTTCGCCTGCAGCCACCTGGTACTGCGCCTTTGGAGGAGCTATGTACTTACCGTGTCCCATGCGCTAGAACTGGTCAAAGCCCTTTGACTCAATGGCATCCACTATCTCGCGGCCGCCTGTGGCCACTATGCGGCCGGCCTTGAGAACGTGTACCACATCCGGCTGTACATACTCCAGGAGCTTCTGGTAGTGGGTGATTATGATGGCGGAACGCTCCGGGCTGCGGAGGGCGTTTACCCCGCCTGCAACTATCTTGAGGGCGTCCACGTCAAGGCCGGAGTCGGTCTCGTCAAGGATGGAGAGGGTGGGCTCCAGCATGGCCATCTGGAAGATTTCCGCACGCTTTTTCTCACCGCCGGAAAAGCCCACGTTGACCTCGCGCTTGGCAAAGTCCGGGTTCATGCCCACGAAGGCCATCTTCTCTTTCTGCAGCTTGAGGAAGTCCCCTGCCTTCATTTCCGGAAGGCCCTGTGCCTTGCGACGCGCGGCGATTGCCGCCTTCATGAAAGCGGTATAAGAGACTCCGGGAATCTCTACCGGATACTGGAAACTGAGAAAAATACCAGCCCAGGAGCGCTCCTCCGGGGCCATGGCCAGAAGGTCCTTACCCTCAAACAGCACGCTGCCTTCGGTGACAACGTAGTCCGGACGGCCGGTGAGTACGGCGCTGAGGGTGCTCTTGCCGGCTCCGTTGGGGCCAAGCACGGCGTGAATCTCTCCCGCCTTTATCTCCAGGTCTATACCTTTGAGTATTTCCTTGTCGCCTATGCTGGCGTGAAGGTTCTGAATCTTAAGCATTCTTCCTATACAGTTTAATCCATGTGGCCAGGGACCACAGTCCGTTTATAAGGTAAAGCGAGCAAACTATGGGCATGAAAACATTGCCCACGCTCACGTGAAGCACAATCTGAGTGACATTGACCACAAGCCACACAATCCAGCATTCCCACTTCTTGAGGGAGCTCAGCAGCTGTGCCAGCAGTATGAGTGCCGTAACCACGGAATCCAGGTACGGGTGGGGATCCAGCGGGAACAGGCGGTCTAGGAGCCAGCCCCAGAGGCCGGCAACTATGAGCACAAGGGCAATGGCAAGGATGCGTTCCGGCCAGCCCATCATGCTCACTTTCAGGTTTTTGGGGTCATCGGCGCTCTGCTCCTGCGGTTTGGGGTGAGTCCAGCGCCAGTGGCCAAGGACGTTTATGGCCAGGGACACCGGCTGCAGAAGCAGGCTGGCATACAGGTTCTTGTTCCAGAACAGGAGGAACAGGGCGGCCGTATACAGGTACCCCACCCAGAAGTTATACTTCGAGTTTCGGCCCGCCAGCACCACGCAGGCAAGGCCCAGCACTGCCGATATTATATCCAGCGGGTTCATCCTACAGAGCCTTCAAGAGATACCTGAAGGAGCTTGCGCGCCTCTACGGCAAACTCCATGGGAAGGCGGGAAAGCACCTCCCGTGCATAACCGTTAACTATAAGTCCCACAGCTTCTTCCGGGCC
>CAMJJZ010000044.1 GCA_946406275.1 uncultured Bacteroidales bacterium
TTTTTGCGTAACGGGTGGTAGGGAGGAACAAATAGGATTCCTATTTCTTCTTGAGAAGGCCGCCAAGGAGGCTGGTGGCTGCCCCTAGGAGGCCGCTGCCGGAGGTCTTGTTGCCGCCCTTGAGGGTAATGAGGATGTCGTTGATGTCTACATCGCCGTCGCCGTCCTGATCCTTGAGGATGCCGCCCAGTTTGCCCATGATGCCGGGGATGAGGGCCGTGAGGGTGCCACCCAGGTTGCCAAGATTGAGCTTGGAAAGGATGTTCTTGGTGAATAGGTTGGTTGCAAGGGAGGTGATGCTGCTCTTTGCAGGGTCTGCCTTGCCGGTGAGGAGTTCCTTGATCTGGTCTATGCCGCCTTTCTTGGTGGCAGTCTGGGTGAGGGAACCGAAGATGGAGTCAGAAAGGCCGCCAAGAACCTGGTCCTTGAGGTTTGAAGGGATGTCTACCTTGGAAGCGGAGGAATTAACCTGCTTGAGGATGAAGTCCGAGAGATTGATGTTTGCCATAATATAGAGAGGTTTATTGGTTTCAGCTCCTACAAATATAATCAAAAAATCACTATATTAGCAGACAAATAGCAAAGAAAATGAACCACAGATTTCTGACACTCATAACCCTTGCGGCCGCAGCTTGCATCACCGCCGCCGCACAGCCCTCCGGACGCGAAAAATGGAACGACGGATGGTTATTCTCCAAAGACGGCACCGAGCGCGTGCTCAACCTTCCTCACGACTGGGGAGTTGAGGGACCCTTCCAGCAGGAATACCCCGGAGAGACCGGCAAGCTTGCCTGGTGGGGCAAGGCCTGGTATGCCAAAACCCTGGAAGTAACGGCAGAAGACCTTGAGAAGGACATCCGCCTGGAAGTTGACGGCGCATTTTCCAATGCCAGAGTGTATGTAAACGGCACTGAAGCCGGCGGCTGGCCGTACGGCTACGCCTCCTGGGCCGTGGAACTCACGGATTTCCTCAAGGCCGGAAGCAACAGGATAGAAATCCGTCTGGACAACAAGCCGGAAAGCTCCCGCTGGTACCCCGGCGGCGGCATCTACCGCAACGTGTGGCTCACCAAAACCGCTAAAACAGGCATCGCCCACTGGGGCACATATATCACCACCCGCCGCAGAGGGAACATCGCCAGGGTGCTCCAGAGGGTAACCCTCAAGGCGGACCAGCCCAAAGTTGCCTGTATCACCACGCGCCTTTTATATAAGGAAGAGCTCCCCGGCAAGATAGTGGAGCACATAGTGGCGGAAACCCGCAGTGTAGAGCAGATTTACGGCGGCCGCACCATCGTCCAGACCTTCGAACTTGAAAATCCCCGCCTCTGGACCCCGGACAGTCCCCAGATGTACATTGCCCGCACCACCGTCGAGGCCGATGGGGCCGACGTCGCAGAGACCTACGAAACCCCCTTCGGCATCCGCACCTCGGAATTCAGGGCCGACGGCTACTACCTCAACGGGCAGAAGACCTTCCTCAAGGGCGTCTGCCTCCACCACGACGCCGGAGCCCTTGGCGCAGTTTGGAACGATGATGCCTGGATCCGCCGCTTCCAGATGCTCAAGGACATGGGCTGCAACGCCATCCGCACCAGCCACAACCCTCCGGCACCGGAGTTCCTGGACCTCTGCGACCGCATGGGCTTCCTGGTCCTGGACGAACTCACGGACACCTGGACCTGGCCCAAGAAGGAAAACGGCTACGCCTCCCTCTTTGACGATTGGGCCGAAAAAGACCTTGTTGCCATGATCCACAGGGACCGCAACCACCCTTCCGTGATTGCCTGGAGCATAGGCAACGAGTGCGGGGAGCAGGGGGACAGCACCCGCTGGTGGATTCCCCAGATGCTCACGGACATCTGCCACAGGGAGGACCCTACCCGTCCCACCACCGCCGGCAACGACAACCCCTGGGCCGCCTTCCAGCCCTATGCGGAAACAATAGACGTATACGGCTTCAACTACAAGCCTCACCTGTATCAGAAGTTTGTTGAGGAACATCCCGGCAAGCCGGTCTACGGCTCGGAAACCGCGTCCTGCATATCCACAAGAGGGTATTACCGCTTCCCGGTAGCACAGGACAAGGGCCAGGGCTGGGCCATGGACGCTCCCTTCCAGGTAAGTTCCTATGACCTTTACGCCCCCGGCTGGGCGTCAAAGCCGGACTTTGAGTGGCAGTTTGAAGACATCGTCCCTGAATGCGCCGGAGAGTTCGTCTGGACCGGGTACGATTACATTGGCGAACCCACTCCGTTCAATATGGATCCTTCCGTCCTTACCAACTTCCACACGGAGGAGGAGAGGGAAGCGTTCAAGAGGATGGTGGCCGGCTGGGGCCAGGAGATAAGCAGCGTCCCGCTGCCTTCCAGGAGCAGCTACTTTGGCATAATAGACCTTGCAGGCTTCCCCAAGGACCGCTACTGGCTTTACAAGAGCCGCTGGAATCCGGATGTTCCCACGGCCCACATCCTCCCTCACTGGACCTGGCCCGGCAGGGAAGGCCAGATTACGCCCATCCACGTGTACACCTCCGGCGACGAGGCCGATCTCCTTGTGAACGGCAAGTCCATGGGCCGCAAGAAGAAGGACGGCTACCGCATAGTCTGGGACGATGTAGTCTACCAGCCCGGCAAGGTTGAGGTAATAGTGTACAAGGACGGCCGCGAATGGGCCCGCGACGTGCAGCGCACCGCCGGCAAGCCCGCTAAGGCCGTTACCTCCGTAGATTTCAACGGCCGTGAACTGGCCTATGTGACCGTAGACATCAAGGATAAGGACGATGTCCTTTGCCCGGACGCGGACAACCTTCTGGAATTCAGCGTCAAGGGGCCCGCGGTAATAGTGGCCACGGACGCCGGAGACCCCACGTCGCACGTGCCGTTCTACAGCACTCAGCTGCCGGCCTTCCACGGGAAGGCGTCGGCAATTGTGCGCAGGACAGGGCAGGGGAAGGTTACCGTGACGGTGAAATCCAAAGGCTTGAAAGCGGCAAGTATTGTCCTTTAGTAGAGATTCCCGGGACAAGCCCGAGAATGACGGCGTGCTGTTAAAGATTCCGGGTCAAGCCCGGAATGACGAAAAGGTAGCCCGGAATGACTGATTGTGTTGAAAACTTTGTGAAAGATTGGTGGGGGGAGCATTGTTAATAAAAATTTTTATTATTAACTTTGCATGGTCATAATAGGACTGAAGGGATTGGATACAATTACAAACCTATTATATCATGACAAAACAGCAGCAAGCTATCTATGACGCCCGCACGCTTGGAACGGGCAAGATGCTTACCCTTGGCTTCCAGCACATGTTCGCCATGTTCGGAGCCACCGTACTGGTCCCGGTAATTACGGGCCTGTCAATGTCCGCAACACTGCTCTTCGCAGGTCTCGGCACCCTGATTTTCCACCTCTGCACCAAGTTTCGCGTTCCCGCCTTTTTGGGTTCGTCGTTTGCTTTCCTGGGCGGCTACGCAGCCGTAGTGGCCATGGGTGAGCAGCAAGGTCTCAGCGCAGCGGAATCATTGCCTTATGCCTGTATCGGAGTTTTCTGTGCAGGCATTATTTATTTCATCCTGGCAGGCCTGTTCGCGGCTTTCGGCGCCAAGAAGGTGATGAAGTTCTTCCCGCCCATCGTCACGGGTCCCATCATTATCGCCATCGGCCTCACGCTGTCCGGCTCCGCAATTCAGAACTGCAACAGCAACTGGTGGATTGCCCTCCTGGCAATTGCAATCATCATCGTCTGCAACATCTGGGGCAGGAAGATGATCAAGATTATCCCCATCCTGCTGGGCGTGCTGGGATCTTACATCGTTGCCGCCTGTTTTGGTCTGTGTGACTTCACTCCCGTCAAGGAAGCTGCATGGCTGGGCGTTCCTTTCCACTGGAACAACACCGCCTTCCACGTGTTTGCCAATCCCAGCTGGAGCCTCATAATCTCCGCCATCATCGCCATCGTCCCCATCTCGCTGGCTACCATGATGGAGCATATCGGTGACATGTGCGCAATTTCCTCCACCACCGGAATCAACTATCTGGAAGACCCGGGCCTGCACCGCACCCTCATGGGCGACGGCCTTGCCACCATGCTGGCCTCCCTGTTCGGCGCCCCTGCAAACACCACTTACGGGGAGAACACCGGTGTTCTCAACATCACCAAGGTGTACGATCCCAGGGTAATCCGCATTGCTGCGGTCATCGCCATAATCCTCAGCTTCTGCCCCAAGTTCAGCGCACTTATAAGCTGCATGCCTGTGGCAACCATCGGCGGTGTCTCGCTGGTGCTCTACGGTATGATTTCCGCCGTGGGCGTGCGCAATATAGTTGAGAATCATGTGGACTTCACCAAGAGCCGCAACGTCATCATCGCCGCTCTCATCCTGGTGCTTGCAATTGGCATCAAGTACGGTGCGGGAGACGCCATAGACCTTGGCTTTACCAAACTCAGCGGCCTTGCGGTTGCCGCCCTCACGGGAGTCATCCTCAACGCCATACTCCCCGGCAAGGACTACGAGTTCGGTGCCAACCCCCAGGGAGACAAGGCAGTAGACTTTGAAATCAACCCTTCACTCAGAAAGTAAAAAACACACCCGGCTCTGCGGCCGGGTGAACCTTTTAAATATTTAACCATAAACTACGCTTTATGAAAAAACTAACTGTTCTTGCAACTGCAGCTGCCGTTTTTGCACTGGCGCAAAACGCTTCTGCCCAGACCAACCTCCAGATGTTCTACGACTTCGGCCGTGGATACGCTACCACCACCTTTGAAGGTTTCTATGCCGACAATTGGGGCGACACTTTCTTCTTCATCGATCACTACTATGCCACCAAGGCTGACCGCAACAACGGTGCAGGCACCGCCATCAACGGCAGCTACTTCGAGATCGAACGCAACCTCAACTTCTGGAAGGATTCCGCCCTTGCCGACCTCAGCCTCCACGTGGAGTATGACGGCGCAACCTGGGGTGCCGGAGTGGCATGCATCGGTTTCAACTATTTCCTGCATTCCGATGACTTCAAGAACATCTACAACGTGGCCCTCATGTATGACCATCACATTGGTTACGGCTCCGCCAGCCTGCCTCTCAAGCTCACCGGCGTATGGGGCATGCAGGACATCTTCGGTGTAGAAGGTCTCCGCTTCAGCGGCTTTATCGATATTTGGGGACTGGACAGCCAGTTCGCCAATCCTGACGACATCCTCAATCCTTACGAGACCAAGCTCTCCATCCTTTCCGAGCCTCAGATCTGGTACAACGTTGGCAAGCTCATCGGCGTTGACAACCTCCACGTGGGCGGCGAGGTAGAGCTCTCCCTCAACTTTGCAGGTCACTACGGCTTCATGTGCAACCCGTGCATCGGCACCAAGTGGATCTTCTAAAGGAGGAATAAAATATGAAACCCGCATTTGAGAAACTCTTCGGCTTTGACAGCGCGAAGCACTCGGTCCGTACCGAAATCCTTGCCGGTCTTACCACTTTCCTCACCATGGCCTACATCCTGGCCGTGAACCCTGGAATCTTCAGCGCACTTGACATGCCCGGCGGCGCAGTGTTCACCGCAACCGCCCTGGCAGCCATCGTGGGTACCCTTGTGATGGCTCTCTTCGCCAAGAAGCCTTTCGCACTGGCTCCCGGTATGGGCCTCAACGCCTTCTTCGTGTTCACCGTATGCCTTGGCATGGGACACAGCTGGCAGTTCGCCCTCACCGCCGTTTTCCTTGAAGGTATCATTTTCATCATCCTTACCCTTACCAAGGTCCGCAGCTGGCTCCTGAACGCCATCCCCGGCACCCTGAAGAAAGCCATCGGCGCAGGTATCGGTCTGTTCATCGCCTTCATCGGCATGCAGAACGCCGGCATCATCGTCAATAACGACGCCACCCTGGTAGGCCTTGGCGACATCTGCCACGGTCCCGCCCTCCTTGGCATTATCGGCCTGTTCATCACAGCCGGCCTGGTCATGGCAAAGGTCCGCGGCGGAATGCTCTGGGGTATCCTCATCACCTCCGTCATCGGCCTCTTCCTTAAGGATCCCGCAACGGGCGAAGCCATCACCAAGTTCGGCGGCGTGGTCTCCCTCCCTGCCAGCATCGAGCCCATCTTCTGCAAGTTCGAGTGGAGCAGCATCCTGAGCTGGGACATGCTGGCCGTGGTGTTCACGTTCCTCTTCATCGATATGTTCGACACCATGGGCACCATCATCGGCGTCCATCAGGGTGCTGGCCTCATCAACAAGGGTAACGAGGAAATCCCCGGCCTTGAGAAGATGTTCCTTGCCGATTCCGTGGCAACCGTAGCCGGTGCCTGCTTCGGTACTTCCACCACCACCACCTATGTAGAGAGTGCCTCCGGCGTTGGCGAAGGTGGCCGTACCGGTCTCACGGCCTTCTCCACTGCCATCTTCTTCATCCTGGCCCTGTTCTTCAGCCCCATCTTCCTGGCCATCCCCGGAGCAGCAACTGCTCCCGCCCTCATCATCGTTGGCGTAATGATGATGCCTTCCGTGAAGACCATCCACTGGGAAGACTACAGCAAGGCAATCCCTGCAT
Organism: uncultured Bacteroidales bacterium; assembly: GCA_946406275.1. Next base: position 6,550 of record CAMJJZ010000044.1, read on the forward strand.
TCATCACCATCATCATGATGCCCCTTGCATACAGCATCTCCGACGGTATCCTTCTTGGTGTAATCGCCTACGTTATCTGCCACGCCATCAGCGGACAGTTCAAGAAGATCTCCATCACCATGTGGGTGCTTGCGGCCCTGTTCATCTGCAAGTACATATTCATCTAAGATATACCGCAATAAAAAACCGGCCCTCGAAAGAAGGCCGGTTTTTTGTGTCCTTTGTGGCTTACTTGGTTCCGAAGATGCGGTCGCCTGCGTCTCCAAGACCGGGGACTATGTAGGCGTCGGAGTTGAGGTGGTCGTCCACTGCGGCCACGTAGATGTCAACGTCCGGGTGCTCCTTCTGGACTTTTTCGATGCCCTCAGGTGCGCCCACAAGGCACATGAGGCGGATGTTGTTGCAGCCTCTTTCCTTGAGCATGGCAATGGCGTCGCAGGAGCTGCCGCCGGTTGCCAGCATGGGGTCAGTAACAATTACAAGGCGTTTCTGCACGTCTTCCGGAAGTTTGCAGTAGTAGACCACGGGCTTGTGGGTTTCCTCGTTGCGGTAGAGGCCAATGTGGCCTACCTTTGCAACGGGAACCAGGGTATGGAGACCGTCCACCATGCCAAGACCGGCCCTGAGGATGGGAATGATGGCCAGTTTGCGGCCCGATATCTCCTTTCCGGTCATCTTGCATATGGGAGTTTCGATGGGGATATCCACCAGGGGAAGGTCACGGAGGACCTCGTAGCCCATCAGGAGAGAGATCTCGTTAAGCAATTGACGGAAATCTTTTGATCCGGTTTCCTTTTTCCTCATGATTGTGAGCTTGTGCTGTATCATGGGGTGGTTGATGACGTGAAGTTGGCTCATATTGTAGTGTTTAATTAAAATGTCTCAGACTCTGTGACGCCAGCGAAACCTTCTTCTTGAAGGTGGTGCTGCCTTTGTAGTACATGAGGTCCAGCGTGGTGCCGTCGCTCTCGAAATATATGCTGCGGATGTACTTTTCCGTCTTTTTGTTGCGGCATACAGGCTCTGCCCAAATAAGGCTGTATTCTCCGCCCTTGGAAGCGCAGATTACGGTATATCCGCGGATGTCGAAGATGGCGGCCGTGTAGCTCTTTCCCTTTTCCTTGGAAGCTTTCTTGTATGCGGCCACAAGGGACGATTCCGGATCCAGGAGGCCGAAGCTCACCTTTGATGCCGTGGTCTGGGCCTTGGGATTCTTGCCCAGCCACCAGCGGATGGACTCGTCCGTGAGGATATCGGCCTTGGAGAGCTGTACCAGGGCGGGATTCTCCTTGAGGCGGCCCACAAGCCAGTGAACCTCCGGGGTTAGGGTGAGGCCTTCCATCATTTCCGGGCTCTGGCCTTCGATGGCACCGTCCTTCACGGGGGTGCCGTAGAAGATTGCCTGATGGACGATGTCCTCCTCCGGCAGGTACAGTACCTCCACGTATTCGCTCTTGCCGTTACGATAGCCGAAGTGGACGTAGTTGCGGCGGGCGCCAACGGGGGAGATGACTTCCATGGGAAGCACCAGCTGCAGCGGCTCCGGGGCTTCTTCCATTGTATATACGGGGATGTATTGGGTATTTTCCAGTTTGCCGTCCGGAGAGAGGATCCTGAGGCTTAGGTCGCTTCCCAGGGCCAGGACGTGCTCCTTCTTATCCTTCTTCCAGCCCACTGCGTCAAGGGTGCCGCCGGCCGCGCTCAGGGCATCGGCCTTGGAGATTTTGCTCACGCACTCATCGGTGAATGCCACATTCAGGAGAGAGTCTTTCAAATCCGACACCTTCTGCGCATACACGGACTGCGGGTACTTCTTGAGGAACTTGTCCGCCGCCTTCAGGGAAGGCTTTGCAATGGTTTTATTAAAAAGGGAAGTCTCCGCCTTGGTCTGGGCGCCAAGGCACACTGGTACGGCAAGCAGAAATGCCGCCAAAAGAGTTCTTAGTATTTTCATCACTACAAAGATAGCATTTTTATGCTATCCTGAGAAAAAACCGTGCCTTACTTTGAAAAGTAAGACATAAGGGCCTGCTGGTAGGCCTGTATGGCCTTGGTGCCGGCGCGGGTTATGCGGCACACCGTATGGGAGCCGCGGCCTTCGCCGGAACGGGAGACCTTGATATAACCACACTCCTCCAGCTTGGTAATCTGGACGCTGAGGTTGCCGGACGTAGACTTCGTGAGGTCCTTGAGGTACACGAAGTCGGCATCGTCCAGCGAGTCCAGGGCTACCATTATCTTAAGCCGGAGCTCGTTGTGAAGTATGGGATCAAGGTCTTTGAACTCCATGTTCTAACACTCCCTTTTATACAAAATGCCCGGAATTATGAGGGCAATCACGGCCGTAACCACCACGGAAAGCATCTGCCAGTACCAAAGGTCTCCCTGCAGTACAAAGGAGCCTATTCCTATTGCGGCTCCCAATAGTCCGCAAATAATCATGGGTTTGTAGCGGGTGGCCTCACCGGTGATGAATGCGCCTATTCCTACCAGAAGGCATATCATGGGATTCTCCGCAACGTAGTACACGTCTGCAAAGCCAAACAGGAATCCGCCAAGGCAGATGGCCGTGCCGGTGAAAATCCAGTAATCCAACACAATCTTGGACCTTCTGGAACGCATATGGGAGCGGTCCCTGTCCTTCTTGAGGATTATGGCCATGAGGGGGCAGGCTATCACGGGAACGCCAACCCACAGCCATAGGCACCATTCGGCCTGGTAAATGGGCCAGAAAATGAATTCCAGCAGGTAGAAAAAGGCTGTAACAGACCCCCACAGCACAAACAGCGGGTTTGCCGTGGGGGTGCTGTCCATATCTACTTTGCCCCTGGTACGGGCAATGACATCAAGTGCGTCAAAGTTTTCTTCCATA
>CAMJJZ010000045.1 GCA_946406275.1 uncultured Bacteroidales bacterium
GAAGGCTTCGTCCTTAAAAACGGGCGTTTTTAGGGACGAAGGCCTGTGAGGTGAGATGCCCGGTCAGGGCCGGGCATGACGGTTTGCTTAGAGCTTAGGGCCAGCCTTGACGAGGGCTTTGCCGGCGCGGTTGGATTCGTACTTGTGGAAGTTCTTGATGAAGCGGGAGGCGAGGTCTTTGGCTTTCTCTTCCCACTCGGCGGCGTTCTTGTAGGTGTCGCGAGGGTCGAGGATGCCGGTGTCTACGCCTTCGAGCTTGGTGGGAACCTCGAAGTTGAAGTAAGGGATCATCTTGGTGGGGGCCTTGTCTATGGCACCGTTCAGGATGGCGTCGATGATGCCGCGGGTGTCCTTGATGGAGATGCGCTTGCCCGTGCCGTTCCAGCCGGTGTTCACGAGATATGCCTTTGCACCGCTCTTCTTCATCTTCTTGACCAGTTCCTCCGCGTACTTGGTAGGATGGAGCTCCAGGAAGGCCTGGCCGAAGCAGGCACTGAAGGTAGGAGTGGGCTCTGTGATGCCGCGCTCTGTACCTGCAAGCTTTGCAGTGAAGCCGGAGAGGAAGTAGTACTTGGTCTGCTCAGGGGTGAGGATGGAAACCGGAGGAAGAACTCCGAATGCATCGGCGCTGAGGAAGATGACCTGCTTGGCTGCGGGGCCGTGGCTGTCCGGACGAACGATTTTCTCGATGTGGTAGATAGGATAGCTCACGCGGGTATTCTCAGTGACGGACTTGTCGTTGAAGTCAATCTTGCCGTTCTTGTCCACTGTAACGTTCTCCAGGAGGGCGTCCCTGCGGATGGCGTTGTAGATATCGGGCTCGGATTCCTTGTCAAGCTTGATGACCTTGGCGTAGCAGCCGCCTTCGAAGTTGAAGACGCCCTTGTTGTCCCAGCCGTGCTCGTCGTCACCGATGAGGAGACGCTTCGGATCGGTGGAAAGGGTGGTCTTGCCGGTACCGGAGAGGCCGAAGAAGATGGCGGTGTTCTCACCGTTCATATCCGTGTTGGCGGAGCAGTGCATGGCTGCAATGCCCTTCAGAGGCAGGTAGTAGTTCATCATTGAGAACATGCCCTTCTTCATCTCACCGCCGTACCAGGTATTGAGGATAACCTGCTCACGGGAGGTAACGTTGAAAGCAACGCAGGTGTCGGAGCGGAGGCCAAGTTCCTTGTAGTTGTCCACCTTTGCCTTGGATGCGCAATAAACTACGAAATCAGGCTCCTGGTCAAATTCTTTCTGGTTCTTTGGACGGATGAACATGTTGGTCACGAAATGAGCCTGCCATGCAACCTCCATGATGAAGCGGACCTTCATGCGGGTGTCTGCGTGAGTGCCGCAGAAACCGTCAACAACAAAAAGACGTTTGCCGCTGAGCTGCTTCTGTGCCAGTTTCTTGACGTTTTTCCATACAGCGACGGACATCTTGTGGTTGTCGTTGGGATAACCTTCGGTGGTCCACCAGATTTCGCCGGGCTTGCCTTCCTTGGTGGTGTTGTCGTAGACAATGTACTTGTCTTTAGGGGAACGGCCGGTATAAACGCCGGTCATGACGTTGATGGCACCAAGTTCAGTTACCTGACCTTTGTCATAACCTTCGAGACCGGGTTTGGTCTCCTCGTTGTAAAGAACCTCGTACGTGGGATTGTAAAGGATTTCCTTCACACCCGTGATTCCGTACTTCCTGAGATTGATGTTAGCCATAATTTATTTAGTTTTTAAAGAGTTTTAGCATGTCCACAAATATACTCATTTTCCGTCACTTTTGCAAACTCTTGATGATCCTTCTGCGAAGACTTCCGGTTTGGGATACATTCTCAAGTTTATCGGCTTCGTCGAGCCACTTTGTGGCGAGCTGCATGTCTCCAAGCAGATAGAAAGCCATTGCCATGTTGTAGCAGGCATGGGCGGCCTTATACTGGTTCTTCCCCTTTACAATAGGTTCCCAGATCTTGATGGCATCGGCAAACTTGCCTTCAGCGATCTTGTCTATGGCGCTGGTCCATTTGTAGGACTGGAAGTCATCGAACCAGTAGAAAGCGAAGGACTCCGGAAGCCATTCCGACATGAAATGCTTGGACATCCTTTCACCCATGGACCTGGAGGCAACGTCCGGGACCCTGGCCTTGATCTGGTCGTTCAGGTTCTCCTCAGGGACGATTCCGCTATTGAATATGGCCGCGTTGACCAGTGTATTGCCCTTGTATGACTTTACCTGGTCCGTGCCCATGCTGTCGTACACATAGAGCTTTATGGAAACTGGGACCTTGGGGGCATAGACATATGCCGAGTCCGGATGGGTAGCCTTCTGGAAAGGATTATTCTTCCCGTCCTTAGGCGTGCCGATGACGCTCTTTAGTACGAAGACAACGTCTTCTCCCGTATCCATCACCAGTTTGTGCATGTCTTCAAGTTTCACGGTATCCGCCACCGGATATGCGTACATGCCTATTACTTGTTCTCCACCAAAGTAATCCTTCTCCAGGGCCTCTGCAAACACTGCAGCAGTGCCCGCGGAGAGCAGGGAGTCCACCTGGGCGGGACCGTCCATATAAACCACGGCCATGGATTTGCCGGCCAGCTTCATCCCGGAAGGAGAAGGTTGGCGCACCTCCAGATAGACCCTGTATATTTCAGGGGAACAAGCCGTTAAAAGAAGTGCAGCTGCCGCTGCAAGGATAAGTCTTTTTTTCATAACACCTCCGCTGTAAGGTCATACTCATCGGCCCCGGTGATGCGGACGTCCAGAAACTCCCCTACCAGGGATTCCGGCTGCCTGCCGTTAAAATCCGGTGCCGAGTACTTTACAAGGATTTCACCATCGACCTCCGGGCTTTCGAACTCGCTCCGGCAAATGAGGATGCCGTCTGCGAATGCGTCCACCAGGACCTTTTCAACGGTGCCAATCCGGGATTGGTTATATGCAAGGGATATGCCACGCTGCAGTTCCATGAGCTTGGAAAGGCGGCTTTTTTTACTTCGGGCCGATACGCTGTCTTCCAGGTGCTCCGCCCCGTATGTCCCTTCCTCTTCCGAGTAGGTAAATGCGCCCATCCTCTGGAAGCCCGTCTCCGACACGAATTTCATGAGTTCGCGGAACTCTGCAGGGCCTTCTCCGGGGTGTCCTACAATGAACGTGGTCCTGAGAACCAGCCCTGGCACCTTGTCGCGCATCTTTTTCACCAGGGCGCGCGTCCAGGCTCCGTCCACTCCGCGGTGCATGTTCTCCAGAACCTTGTCCGATATGTGCTGGAGCGGGATATCCATGTACCTGCACACCTTGGGATTGTTTGCCATGCGGTCCAGGACGTCTTCCGGGAAATCCTGGGGATATGAATAATGGATGCGCATGCGCTCTATGCCTTCCACTTCTGACAGCCGGTCCAGAAGCTCCGCCAGGGCGCGGCGGCCGTAGAGGTCAAGGCCGTAGTAAGTAGTGTCCTGCGCAATGATTATAAGCTCCTTAACACCATCCGCAGCAAGGCTCTTTGCCTCTTCCACCAGTTTTTCCATGGGGACCGATCTGTGGGCTCCGCGGATAAAGGGAATGGCGCAGTAGGAACAGCGACGGTTGCAGCCTTCGGAGATCTTGAGATAGGCATAGGGACGATGATCCGTCCGGACGCGGAGATAGTCCGCATTGTGGTCCGGAGAGCATCCAAGGGCCTTCACAAGGCTGTCCAGCTCCCTGGCGCCGTACCAGCCGTCCACCTCCGGTATAAGGCCGGGAAGATCGTCCGGATAGCGCTGGGACAGGCAGCCAAAAACAATAAGCCGGCCAACAAGACCGGCGCTCTTCCGCCCTGCGGCGGCAAGTATGGTATTGATGGACTGTTCCTTTGCGTCACCTATGAAGCCACAGGTGTTGATTGCCAGGACATCCACCGTGCGGTTTTCCCCTTCCGGTACGATTTCATATGAACCACGTACCTGATACAGAAGATGTTCCGTGTCTACTGTGTTCTTGGAACATCCCAGGGTTATGACCTGAAGGGTGGGCATTTATGCCTCCTGCTCTTTTTCGCGGTCCTCGTCAGTGACGAAGTCAAGCGAGGCGTACTTCTTGAGGGCGTTGTACCACTCTACCACCTTCTTCATGTGGGATACGTAGAAGCGGTCTCCGTCATATTCAGGGACTGCCTTTCCAAAGAGAGCCTTGAGTTCCTCAGGGCTGGCCTTCTTAGCATCCGGGGCATCCTTCTCCCCAAGGACCTCATGAAGTTTTCCGAATACCTCGCGGAGCTTCATCTCACCTTCAGAGGTGTAGATGGAGATGTCCTCGAGGGTGGTGATGCCGGCGCTGGCGCTGAAGTTATAGCGCTTCTTGTCTTCGAAGGCCTCTACAATGGCGCCCGTACGGGACTGGGCTATATAGTTGAACAGGCCGTGCTGACCACGGACAGAAAGAGTTTTTGCAAGATCTGTTTTCATTGATGTATCTTTTAATAACTTACAAATATACGCATTTTCGGCGAAAAACGCATCTTCAACGGCCTTTTCAAGAGCCTTAAGAGAGCCGGAATTATCTATGACGACATCGGCCTTGGCGGGCTTCTCCTGCGACGCCATGCGGGCAAGGGCTTCCTCCCGGGTGGAACAGTCCCGCTTCATTACCCGGGCAAGACGGACGTCTTCCGATGCGTCTACACGCACAACTGCATCCCAGAAGTTCCCGAATGCGGGTTTGGACTGGGCGATGGCGCTTTCCAGTACCACGAAAGGAGCTTCCGAATGCTCCCCGCACCAGGCCAGGAAGTGATTCCGGAGCTCCGGATAAAGCAGATTCTCAAGCCTCTCGCGAGCTGAAGCGTCACTGAAGATAAGTGCCGATAATTTCTTCTTATCCAGAGAACCGTCCGCATTGGCAAAAGAAGTACCGAACTCCTTTTTCATCAATACAAGGAAGTCCGGGGTATAGAGGCTTTTTGCAGCGGAATCGGAGTCATAGACGGGGACTCCCCTTCTGCGGAGAATATCGGCTACGGCAGACTTTCCGCTGCCTATACCGCCTGTAAGAAGGATGGTTTTCATAGGACCTCAACGCAGTCGAAGACTTCCGGCTCTATGCGGCAGTCAAGAACTCCCTGCGTGAGTTTGAGCGTCTTGGGGACGCATTTCCCGGACATGGACTCAGAGAAATCCTTATAGTCTATATACACCTTGAAAGATGCCATTGGATCCTTTGCCAGAGGGAAGGCGCAGCGCAGGGACACATTGGCGGTTGGAGGATAAACCTGCACCTCACGCCCTGCGGGAGCGTTCCAGACCTCCACCGGGAAAGAGCCCCTGATCTCCACATAACGGGATACAGGCAGCTCATAGGCCACTTCTTCAGCGGAAAGGCGGATGCCGGCGGGCTTGTTGAGCTTGACCACGCCGTGACGTGACTCGTTTACGTCCACGAAGCTCAGGCGAGGGGCCGTAATCTTGTCTATGGCCTCCAGGCGTATGTCTTCACCGTAGATGGTAACGGAGTCCGGCACGGTCTTGAATGAGCCGCTCTGCATGTACTGAGGACGGCACTGCACCGTGAACGGCACGTCCACGGGCACTTTCTTGTGATTCTCCGCCGCGAATACAAAGCTCAGGGTATCCGTAATGAACGCTTCCAGGGTTATCCCCTCCCCGAACATCTGGTTGATGTAGGAGTTTTTGGCACTGCCGAAGATGGACCAGGTGTCCGGGCCGGTGCGCCGGAGGTCCGAACGGTCGAACTTGACCACAACGGTTTTCTTCTCCCTGCGGCTCTGTTCCTTGATGAGGCGGAAGCCGTCTGCCCTGCAACGGGCGCTGACCACGGCGGAGTTGGAGGACCGTCCCTTGTGGCCGTCAATGTTGCATTCCGCAACTACCGGTACGCTCACTGTACCGGAATAAGTCTTTGAAAGATTGGTGAAAAACCATATGGCTACAGCCAGCAGGAGGGAAAAGGTTATGAACGCCAATTCCCTCTGCTTGCCTCCTATATGGAGCCTGATACGGTCTTTCAGGGACATTCCTTAGCTCTGGTTGGCCTCTGAATAGTCTTTCACAAGGCCCTGCTTGTCCACGCGGAGCTTCACGTCGCCGTCTACCCTGATGAGGGCGGTCTTTTCGTTGACCTCCAGGATTTCGCCGTAGATACCGCCAACGGTAACAACCTTGTCACCCTTCTTGAGGGCGTTGCGGAAGTTCTGGAGTTCCTTCTGCTGCTTGCGCTGGGGACGGATCATGAAGAGCCACATCACAAGGATGATGGCGGCGAACATTATGATTGTAGGGAGGGCGCTGGGCTGTCCCTGGCCTGCTGCGGCCTGGAGAGTGTAGATAAAAAGTGTGTTCATATCTTGGTTTTAGATTAATCCTTTACCTGTTTTTACAATCTTTCCTTCTGCGGTATACTCTTTCACCAGGCGGTCCAGGAGGCCGTTCACAAAGGCGCTGGAGCGGGGTGTGGAGTAATACTTGGCTATTTCAACGTATTCGTTTATGGTAACCTTCACGGGGATTTCCGGGAAGGCGCGGGCCTCTGCCAGACCCATGGAAACAAGGACGATATCCGACGTGCACAGACGGTCAAGGTCCCACTTTGATACGGAGGCCGATATCAGTTTGGCGTACTCTTCCCTGCCGGCGAATGCCGCGGTGACAAGGTTGCGGACGAAGGCGGAGTCGCTGTCTGCATCCTTTCCCTGGGCGGCCAGGATGTCGCTCTGATACAGCGGAGGGAACTCCCAGCGGCCGGTTCTGGCAATGCCGTCAAGGCTGCGGATGCAGGCACCCAGGCAGTAGGCAAGGTCATCGGCCCAATGGATGGAAAGGTCTTCCAGGATGGCCTGGAGCTCTTCATTGTCCTCGAACTCTTCCACGAACACGGTTTTCCAGAGGGATACGTCTTCCTGGAGGGACGATGAGCCGGACGCCATATACTTTGCGAAGTACTCCCTGGTCTTGAGGGTTTCCCAGAGGGCGTTCACGAAGGCATCGTTCTGGGCCCAGGAGAATTTCTTCTTCTCATTGAGGCGGGCAAAGTCAGGATCTGCCCCCAGGAGGGCGGAGACGGCGTTCTTGACGAACTTAAGGTTGGGGTTCAGTTCCTCCGGGGTGGGGTTGAATTTTGCGCGGGCCGATTCAATTCTGCGGGAAGCCTCAGCGGTAAGGGCCGGAATGACGCCCAGCATATAGAGATAGAGGTCCCGTGAGGCCTCACATGACACGTTGAGGCTCTCCAGCGCTTCCTTCAGGGAGAGGTCTGTATTCTCCGATGCCTGATACAGCACTTTGAAGGCTTTGATGCGCAAAATACGTCGGTTTAACATAGAACGAATAATTTTACGCAAAGTTAGTGTTTTTTAAATAAATTCCCTAAATTTGTGAGTATAAATACTAAAAGAAAAGCGTCATGTATAATGAAGATTTTGAGCGCGGGCGCGCCCAGGAGCGGAGCTCGGAAGACGTTTACTCTAAGCCGGTTCGCGCCGGCAAGCGTACCTATTTCTTTGATGTAAAGGCCACGAAGGGTAACAACGACTACTATCTAACCATCACTGAAAGCAAACGCCGCACGGAGCGCGACGGTTCATTCACCTACGACAAGCACAAGATTTTCCTCTACAAGGAAGATTTTGAGAAATTTGCAGAGGGCCTGCAGGAAGCTGTGCGTTACATCACGCATGACCTCCTCCACGACGCCCCCATCCGTCAGTACTCTCCCCGCGAAGAAGAAGACAACCAGGAAGAGTTCTAGCCATGGACAACAAAGTCAAAACCATCAAAGACGCCACCTCATGGGTAAGAGAGCGCCTTGGCGGTATGCAGCCTGTGGTTGGCATCGTCCTTGGCAGCGGCCTGGGACGTCTTGCAGATTCCATAGAGAATCCCCTCACAATCCCCTATTCGGAGATTCCGGGATTCCCCATATCTACCGCCATCGGCCACAAGGGTAACTTCATCGTGGGTACCCTGGCCGGGAAAACGGTCATCGCCATGCAGGGCCGCATACATTATTATGAAGGCTACGGCATGGACAAGGTGGTCCTTCCCATCAGGGTCATGATTGGCGTAGGAATCAAATACCTGTTCGTTTCCAACGCCGCCGGAGGCATCAACTTCAGCTTCCATGTGGGAGACCTCATGATTATACAGGACCACATCAACCTCCTGCCCAACCCCCTCATCGGCCCCAATATGGACGAGGTAGGCCCCCGCTTCCCGGACATGACCCGCCCGTACGAACCCTTCCTCATCCGCCTGGCGCAGCGGCTGGCCAGAAAGCTTGGTTACCAGCTGCAGAAAGGCGTGTACGTGGCAGATACCGGACCGTCCTATGAGACTCCTGCGGAATACAAGTTCTACCGCACCATAGGCGGAGACGCAGTGGGTATGAGTACCGTCCCGGAGGTCATCGTGGCAAGGCATGCCGGCGTTCCGGTGTTCGGCATTTCCGTAATCACCAACGAAGCCCACGACGACTACGCCGCAGATTATGAGAACGATGGTGACGATGTTGTTGCCGCAGCCAACCTGGCGGCAGACAAGATGACCAACCTCATCGGCAAAATGATTGAAACACTATGACTTACCTAGAGACCATAAACACAGCGGCAGCGTATGTCCGCAAACAGATTGGAGAACTTCAGCCCACCGTGGGCGTAGTCCTCGGCTCCGGCCTGGGAAAGCTTGCGAACCAGATTGAAAACCCCATCGAGATACCCTACAGGGACATTCCGGGCTTCCCGGTGTCTACGGCCATAGGCCATAAGGGCAGCTTCATAGTAGGTTCTCTCAGCGGGAAAACGGTTATTGCAATGCAGGGCCGCATCCACTACTATGAAGGCTATGAGATGACTCAGGTCACCCTGCCCATCAGGGTCATGAAGGTCATCGGCATACAGTACCTGTTCGTTTCCAATGCCGCAGGCGGCACCAACCTGAGCTTCCGTGTTGGAGACCTCATGATAATCAAGGACCATATCAACCTCCTGCCCAATCCCCTCATCGGCCCCAATCTGGACGATTTCGGTCCCCGCTTCCCGGACATGACCCGTCCGTATGATCCCACCCTTATCCGCCTGGCGGAAAAGGTGGCCAGGAAGGAAGGCATAGACATCCGCAAGGGCGTTTACGTAGCCTGCACCGGTCCCTGCTATGAAACTCCGGCAGAGTACAGGTACTTCCGCGCCATTGGTGCAGACGCCGTTGGCATGAGCACCACCTCGGAGGTCATCGTGGCCCGTCACTCCTCCATTCCGGTATTCGGCATGTCAGTGATTACGGACGTAGCCCACGCCACTGACGATGACGACTACGTAACGGACGGCGAGGCCATCGTAGCAGCAGCAGACGCCGCTGCAGACAAGATGACCACCATCTTCAAAAACGTTATAGCAAAGCTATA
>CAMJJZ010000046.1 GCA_946406275.1 uncultured Bacteroidales bacterium
GCAATCTGCGGAATCTGCTGCATCTTGTGGCGTGACCAGCCTTTCTCAATACCGCGCGTGAGTTCTATCATGGGGCGTTCTCCCATGCCGTAGCAGAGATAATCGGCCCCTGAAGATACCAGGACGGAGGGCATGAGGCAGTCTTTCCAGTAGTCATAATGAGTGAGGCGCCGCAGGGACGCTTCAATGCCGCCAATCACTACCGGCACGTCCGGGAACAGCTCCTTGAGGATCTTTGTGTATACCGTAACGGCATAGTCCGGACGGGCGCCGGCCTTGCCGTCGGGGGTGTAAGCATCATCGTGACGGAGGCGCTTGGAGGCGGTGTAATGGTTCACCATGGAATCCATGGCGCCGGCGTTGAGGCCGAAGTACAGCCTGGGGCGGCCCAGCTTGCGGAAATCACGCAGATCGTCCCTCCAGTTGGGCTGCGGTACCACGGCCACCCTGTAGCCGAATTTCTGCAGCCACCTTGCAATCACCGCCGTCCCAAAGGACGGATGGTCTATGAACGCATCCCCGCTGAACAGGATTATGTCAATATAATCCCACCCCAGCGCCTGCACCTCCTTAACGGAGGTAGGGAACATGTAGTCGTTTTCCGCCATAACTCTGCAAAAATACAAAAACTTGGCAGATTTTTGCTAAATTTGGAGGTATGAAAGCTATTTATGTAAATCATATTGCAAAACTGCTGAAGGTGAAGACCTGGCAGGTGGAGAATTGTGTGGAGTTGCTGGACGATGGATGTACCATTCCGTTCATAAGCCGTTACCGCAAGGAGAGGACGGGGGATTTGGACGATGTTGCCGTGGCGGAGGTGAAGCACTGGGCCGATGCCTTTGCGGAGATGGAAAAACGCAAGGAAACCATCCTGGGGACCATTGAGGAGCAGGGAAAGCTCACCAAGGAACTCAAGGCAAAGATAGAGGACACCCTTTCCTCCAGCGAACTGGAAGATCTGTATCTTCCATATCGTCCCAAGCGCAAGACGCGTGCAACGGTGGCGGTGGCCAAGGGCCTGGAGCCCCTTGCGGATGCCCTGCAGGGCGGCAAGGTGTCCAAGCCGGAGGCGGAGGCGGCAAAGTACGTGAAAGGTGAGGTCAAGGATGCTGAAGATGCGCTTCAGGGTGCCAGGGACATAATTGCGGAGCGCCTCAGCGAGACCGCAAGCGTCCGCGAAACACTCCGCGGGCTGTTCCGCCAGCGCAGGGTGCAATCCAAGGTGACCAAGGCCGGAGAGGAGGACCCCGCCGCGCAGAAGTATCGCAGCTATTTCACGTTCAGTCAGCCGGTTGCAAAGATTCCCGCGCATAATCTCCTTGCCATGCTCCGCGCCCGCGACGAGGGCTTCCTCCGCGTGGACCTGGACACCGATGCGGAGAAAATGGGCAACAAGATCTACTACGACTGGTGCCAGGAGCACGGCTATCCTTTCCGTGAGAACGGCGCCCAGATAAGGGAAGCCGTAGACGACGGCTTCAAGCGCCTCCTGGAGCCTTCCATCACCGGCGAAGTCCTCCGTGAGGCAAAGGAGAAGGCCGATATCGAATCCATCGGCGTATTCGGCGAAAACCTCCGCCAGCTGCTTCTGGCGCCGCCCGTGGGGCAGAAGAGGGTCATGGCCATCGACCCTGGATTCCGTACCGGCTGCAAGGTGGTGTGCCTGGACTCAGAAGGCAATCTCCTTGAGCACGATGTCATTTTCCCGCATCCGCCGGTGGCGAAGAAGATAGACGCCATAACCAAGGTCACGAACCTTGCAGAGAAGTATAAGATAGAGGTAATAGCCATAGGAAGCGGCACCGCAGGGCGCGAGACGGAGGATTTCATCCGTAAGGTGGGCCTTCCGGAGAGCATCCGTATCTACTCCGTGAGCGAAGACGGCGCATCCGTGTATTCAGCCTCGGAGGCAGGCCGTGAAGAGTTCCCGCTGGAAGATGTTACCGTGAGAGGAGCCGTATCTATCGGCCGCCGCCTCATGGACCCGCTGGCGGAACTGGTGAAAATCGACCCCAAGTCCCTGGGCGTGGGACAGTATCAGCACGACGTGGACCAGAAGCTCCTGAAGGAGAAGCTGGACAACACTGTGGAAAGCTGCGTGAACAGCGTTGGCGTGAACCTCAATACCGCCAGCGAGTACCTTCTGCAGTATGTGAGCGGCATTGGTCCGGCGCTGGCAAAGGCCATTGTGGAATACCGCAAGGCCAACGGCGCGTTCGGCAGCCGAGACGGCCTCAAGAAGGTTCCGCGCCTTGGTGCCAAGGCCTTCCAGCAGTGCGCGGGTTTCCTCAGGGTAGTGGGATCTGCCAACCCTCTGGACAACTCCGCAGTGCATCCGGAGGCATATCACATAGTGGAAAAGATGGCTCGGGACCTCAAGGTCTCTACCGGCATGCTGGTAGGGAACCAGAAGCTCATAGACGGAATAGACCCGGCCAAGTATGTGGAAGGGGAGTTCGGCCTTCCCACCATAAACGACATCCTCAAGGAGCTCCGCAAGCCCGGCCTGGACCCCCGCGAAGAGGCCCGCGAGTTTTCCTTTGCCGATGACATCCGCGACATCGACGACCTCAAGCTCGGAATGGAGCTGCCCGGCATCGTCACCAACCTCACCGCCTTCGGGGCGTTCGTAGACATCGGCCTACATGAAAACGGCCTCATACATGCCTCCAACATGGGGGTGAAGGGTATGGCCGTGCCTTCCCAGGTGCTGAAGCTCCGGCAGCAAATAAAAGTCCGGGTCATTTCAGTTGACCCGGACCGCGGTAGGATTGGACTCAGGCTTTTGGCCTGATCTTTCGGAATCGGAGATTTATCACGCCCCAGAAGGCCTCTCCGAATATTCCGCTGCTCATCTTTGAGGTGCCCTTCTGTCTGTTTGTAAAGATGATGGGTACTTCTTTTACCTTGAAGCCAAGCTTCCAGGCGCTGTATTTCATCTCTATCTGGAAGCCGTAGCCTTTCATCTTCACGGCGTCCAGGTCAAGCGTCTCCAGCACCTTGCGGGAGTAGCATACGAAGCCCGCGGTGGTGTCGAAGACTTTCATGCCCAGCACCAGCCTTACGTACAGCGATGCGCCATAGGACATCATGATGCGGCCGAAGGGCCAGTCCACCACGCTGATGCCGCTGCAGTAGCGGGAACCTACGGCAAGGTCCGCGCCTTCTTCAGAGCAGGCTTTCCAGAGGCGGATGAGGTCGTCCGGGTTGTGGGAGAAATCGGCATCCATCTCGAAGATGTAGTCGTAGCCATGCTCCAGGGCCCATTTGAAACCGGTAAGGTATGCCGTCCCAAGACCCAGTTTGCCGGAGCGTTCAAGCAGGTGGATCCTGTCCGGATAGCAGAGCTGAAGGCCTTTGACGATGCCTGCGGTGCCGTCCGGGGAGGCATCGTCAATGACAAGTACGTGGAACTGCCCCTCAAGCTGCATGACGTAGATGAGGATATCGGCGATATTCTCCTGCTCGTTATAGGTTGGGATAATTACTAAGTTCATTTCTTGTGTACCAGATACTGTTCTTCTTTATAAGTGAGACCCATGAAGAATATGGACAAAACGCATGCCGCAAGCAGAAGGATGAATATTATATTCCAGCCGAAATGCTGCGACACCCATCCGAACAGCGTGTTCGCCAGGAGGAAGGTTCCGAAGAAGTAACCGAAGAATCCGGTGAGTCCGGCGGCCGTTCCGGCGGCATTCTTGGGTGCCAGATCCAGGGCCTGTACGCCAATGAGCATAACGGGGCCGTAGATAAAGAAGCCAATGCCTATGAGGGCAATCATAGCCACCGTCACGTTGCTGGAGAAAGCCCAGTACAGCGCGATGAACAGCATCACCAGGCCCATGAAAATCATGGTGGGGAGTGCCCTGCGTCCCTTGAACACCTTGTCCGACAGCCAGCCGCAGATGATGGTTCCGGGAATGGCGGCGTACTCGAATGCGAAGTAAACCCATCCGGCGCTCTTGAGGTCGATTCCGTTTTCCGTAAGGAGGGTAGGAGCCCAGTCCAGGCAGCCGTACCTTACCATATAAACGAAGGCGTTGGCAAGGGCGATGAACCACAGGAACTTGTTGTTGAGGACATATTTGAAAAAGATCTCCTTGGTGGTGAGGGTTTCCTCGTGCTTTTCAGAATAGTTCTTTGGATAGTCGTTCTTCCACGCCTCAATGGACTGCAGGCCGCAGCTCTGCGGAGTGTCCCTGAGGAGTATGAATGCCAGTATGGCTATAAGGAGAGCCACCGCTGCGGGGAATGCAAACGTGCCAATGAGGAAGTACAGGTTGCTGTTTGAGCCGTAGAACCAGCTACCGAACCAGAGTGCGCCGTAGGTGGCCATGGGGCCCACCAGGCCGCCGCCCACGTTATGGGCGCAGTTCCATATGCTCATCATGGTACCGCGCTCGCTCACGGAGAACCAGTGAGTCATTACTCGGCCGCATGGAGGCCATCCCATACCGTTGAACCAGCCCACAAGGAAGTTCAGGATGCCCATCACAAGTATGGCCAGCGCCTTGTGGTCCGCTCCAATCATCTGGATGGGAACTATCATGAAGCACATGGATATGGCGGAAAGGATTAGGCCCAGCGGCAGGAATGCCCTGGCGTTGGAACGGTCGCTAACGCTTCCCATCAGGAACTTGGACAGGGCGTATGCCGCGGCGTTGAGACCCAGCACGAAGCCCAGCTCC
Organism: uncultured Bacteroidales bacterium; assembly: GCA_946406275.1. The sequence continues at coordinate 4,695 of CAMJJZ010000046.1, forward strand.
GTCTTTTCGAAACCAAGCGCCGCCATGGAAGGAATAGCCATGGAAAGGTTCTTCCTCACAAGGTAGAAACCTGCATATCCTATGAATGCGCCAATGAAAACCTGAAGGCGCAGGCGTTTATACTTTGCATCGGCCTCGGGGCCAGTCACGGCCGGTTTATATGCCGGCTGCTGAAGGAACTTAATCATTATCTTTCAATGCTTTAGCCAATATTGAAATGGGATGCATCACGGTGTATCCCGTAGACATTTCTATCTGCCATTTGCAGGTTTCGCAGTCGCAGGCAACTACGTCCGGATTCACGGTCTTGATCTGGTCGAAGAGGGGAGCGCCAATGGCCTGGGAGAACTCATAGTTCTCTTTCTTGAAGCCGTACGTGCCGGCAATGCCGCAGCAGCAGGAGTCAAGGAGAGTGAAGTCCACGCCGGGAATCATCTTCATGAGTTTCTCCGAGAATACTCCCCAGCCAAGTTTCTCCAGATGGCAGGGAACGTGGTAGGCTACCTTGAGGTGGAAGTCCGGCTTGAACTCCAGGGTGGCGCCCTTCTCCAGTTTCTCGAAGATGAAGCGGGTTGCCAGCAGCAAGGAATCCCTCACCGCGGAATTGTCCACGCCCAGAAGGTGCGGATACTCGTCCCTTATGGTAAATGTGCAGGACGATGACGTGGTAACCACCTTGAGCCCTGCGTCAACGGCCTTTTTGAGCACTTCCACGTTGTGGTTGGCGTTTTTCTTTGCCTGCTCCGTGAGGCGGTTGGCAATCATGGCCACGCCGCAGCACTTTTCACCGTCCAGCAGCTGTACGCCAACGCCAAGTGCGTTGAGCACCTTCACAAGGTCTTTTCCCAGCTGGGGATAGTTGTAGTTCACATAGCAGCCATGGTAGTAGGCCACCTGCTCCGGGAACTCCGCCTGCTCCTTGCGGTGGCGGCTAAGCCAGCGCTCGAAGCTGCGTGGGCTGTATTTGGGGAAGGTACGGTGGCGGTCTATCTTCATGGTTGCGTCAAGGACGCTCTTGGTGATGCCCATGCCAGTGATGCCGTTCACGATGGGGGCGAACGGACGGGCAAGGCTGCCCATAAAGTCCGTGTTGGCAAGCATTACGTCGCGGAGCTTGGGCTTTGAGGTATCGTATTTTATGCGTGCCGCCTGGATGAGATCCGCCACGTTTACGCCGGAGGGGCAGGCAACCTCGCACCTCTTGCAGTTCATGCAGTACTTGAGGGCGTAGTTGAAGAAGTAAGGGTCCTTCAGGCGGAGACGCTCTCCGTCAGGACCGGCCTGCTTGGGACCCGGATACAGGGGATTCACTCCAAGCACGGGGCAGTATGCGGTGCACACGGTGCACTTGGTGCATTCCTCGAAATTATATGCGCTGCTGGTAGATTCCTGGAGGTTCATGCTTTGGTGTCTTTAAGTATCTGGTCTACAACTTTGAATGCGCTGGCTATGGCCATGCCGCCGGCATAGCCCAGGCCGGGGGAGGAATATCCCAGGATGCCGCCGGCCGCGTACAGGTTAGTGTACGGAACGCCGCCGCTCATGGGGTGAAGGTCTGCATCTACCTTGACGCCGAACTGCATGTACGGCTGCATGGCCATGAAGTCCGGATTGTACCAGGAATTGCGGTCCTGAGGGTAGTCTATGTCAAGGTTGAAGATGGGTTCAAATATGCGTGAGGGCGTTGACGTGAGGCCCTTGGAGAAGAATCCGCCGCTTGCAAGGATGAAGTTCTTTCCTTCAAGGTAGTGGCTCTCCAGGTTCTTTGTGGCCACGCTGTGAACGGTGTCTCCGTGGGCGTGGGCCTGGACCACCTGATCTCCCATGAGGTATGTTCCGCCCAGCACTTCATAGCGGCGGCGGAGCTGGATTATCGTCCTAACTCCGGGCACTGACGGGGGCAGCGTTCCGGTGAAAACCACCTTTGCGGGGATGGCTTCACGGATGCGGCCGGGAACGGTGGTGTCCTGCAGGCCAAAGACCTGGGGCAGGATTACGGCGTCCTCGTCCTTGATGAGCATCCTTATTTCCTGCACCACCTTTTCCCAGATGCGGTCCATGGTGCGGGCAATCTGGACGGAGCGCATCTCGCTGGGGCTCTGGCGGAGGTGTTCCATCTCCGGAAGGCGGATAAAGCGGATGCGGCACTGGATTCCGGCCCTTTCTAGGCCTTCTGCGATGAAGGAGGAGAAGAAATCGTGGTACCCCATGAAGTTAACCACCAGTGCACGGTTGGCAAACTTGGCTTCCGGGAAGATGTCAAGGTCTTCCAGAGAGAGGAAACTCTTGCGGAAGTTGCCCATGGGAAGGAGGCTAACGCCTTCCTTATAATGTACGCGTACGCCGGCCTCGGCAAAGGTATCGGCTACGCGCGGAGGAAGTTCGCTTATGGACTCGAACGCGCCGGAGAAGAAGTGCAGGGCGTTCTGGCCGGAGCTCACTATGATGGTGCTCTGACCGGCCTTCTGGAGGCTAATTCCGGCAAGCAGGCCCGTGAGGCCGCCGCCGATTATCACAGTATCGTGTTTCATAGGCCAAGCACGTGTTTATAGACCCACTGAGTGTACTCCGCTTCGCGCAGGGTGTCTCCCCAGCCAATGGGGAAATTGCCCTTCCAGCGCTCCTGGAGGAAGTCGTTGAGGTCTTCTCTTTCTTTATCTACGCAGCCGTGGGCCTTTGCAAGAAGGCCGGCGGCGCGGCAAGCGCAGAACTCTCCCTGGCAGGGCCCCATGCCTATGCGGGTGCGGCGGCGGAGGTCCGTGAGGGTGCTCACATCCAGCCTGTCTATGGCGGAGTTGATTTCTCCTACCGATACCTCCTCGCATTCGCAGATGAGGGAATCGTCATAACGGTCGTTCTCCTTGAAGCGGGAGGCGCGGGTGCCAAGGCGGGCGGCGGTAGCCTTCTGGACCATGGAAGGGGTTTCCCAGATCTGCCTGGCCACTTCCTTGTACGATTTTTCTTCCGATCCCGGAAGGGGAGTGACGGCGGTCTGGCACTTCTTGTCCACGCCCAGCTTCTTGCACACGAGGTCCGTGACCTGTTCCGCCATGAGGCGGTAGGTCATGAGCTTGCCGCCGGTGATGGTCACGAATCCCTTGATGCCGTCGCGGGTTTCGTGGTCCAGGCAAACTATTCCGCGGGAGATGTTGCGGCCGGTGGGGTCGTTATCGGCACTCACCAATGGACGGACGCCGGCATATGCCCTGAGGATACGGGTGTTGGACAGGGACGGTGCCAGCTTTGCGCCTTCGGAGATGAGGAGGTTCACCTCGTCCGGGGTAACGGCCACGTTGTCGCACTCGTCGAAGGGAATGCGGTCCGATGTTGTGCCGATTATGCAAACGGTGTCTCCGGGGACCAGGATATCGGCATTGGCGGGCTTGCGGCAGCGGTTGATGACCACGTTGTTTACCCTGTGGGCAAACACCAGGAGAGCGCCCTTGGACGGGAACATGCCCACGTTCACGCCGGCCATTTCCGCCATCTTGTGCCCCCAGATGCCCGCGGCGTTAACCGTGACGGGGGCGTAGTAATCGGCAGTTTCTCCGGTCTGTATGTTGCGCGTGTGTACGCCTTTTATGGTATCGCCTTCGCGGATGAAACCGGTAACCTCCGTATACAGGCGCACCTGGCCGCCCTTGAGCTTTGCGTCCAGCATGTTTGCGGCGCAAAGGCGGAACGGGTCCACGCTGCCGTCCGGCACTCTCACGGCACCGATAAGGTCCGGATTCACGGACGGCTCCAACCTCCGTGCTTCTTCAGGGTCGATGATATCGGCCCTAATCCCCGCCGCGCGGCAGGCCTCCACGAAATTGGCCTGGTAGGCAAGGTCGTCTTCCGGGAGGGTGATGAAAAGGCCGTCGGTCTCGTCTACGCAGTGCGCGGCAATGCGGCGGAGAATCATGTTCTCGCTGATGCATTCCCGTGCGCTCTCAGGATCATTCACGGCGTACCTTGCCCCGGAGTGCAGGAGACCGTGGTTGCGGCCGGTAGCTCCCGTGGCTATATCCGATTTCTCTATAAGCAGCGTCCTTAACCCGCGCATGGCGCAGTCCCTCTGCGTCCCCGCCCCGGTTATACCGCCACCTATAATAATAACGTCAAATTCGTTTGGGTTCATGTTAGGTCTAGCGTTATATCTTCCAAAGGTAATTATATTATAGGTAAAAAGCAAGATGTCCCTCTCCGTCATTCCGGGCTTGACCCGGAATCTTAAACAAAACGAAAAAAAACTAAAAAAATTTTTGCTGTTTAGAAAAATATTCCTACCTTTGCAGTCCCGCTTGAAAAAATAGCGGGAATTTTTACGCCC
>CAMJJZ010000047.1 GCA_946406275.1 uncultured Bacteroidales bacterium
GGCTCCGGCGATGGCAGGCCCATATCATAAACCGCCTTTGCAATGCGGAAATCCCTCAGGGCCTCATCGGCCTCGAAACCCTTGTTGTATAGCTTCGCCAACCGTGGCTCCCTCTTATGGGTATACGCCACCGCCGTGGCCCCTTCCCCGGTACGGGTGTACTCCTCAAGGTTGATATGCTGGTATTCCGTCATATCTATGGTAAATTCATTTATCGTATGTCAGATTCCTATTTGTCGCTCTAAAGTTAATCATTATTTCCAAAGAAAAAGCTTAACTTAGAGGTCGAAAACATAAAGCCATGAAAATACTCTTTGTCGTCAATAACTACTATGCCCCCGGCAACGGGCTGTCGGCTTCGGCCCGCCGTACCGTGAAATACCTCCGGGAGGCGGGACAGGAGGTCCGCGTCCTTTCCGGCAGGAACCATGAGGCCGAAACGCCGCAGCCGGATTACGTGCTTTCCGATTTCCATGTCCCGGTGTTCGACGGTCTGGTCCAGTCCAACGGCTACAAGTTCGCGAGGACGGATATCCTGACCATCAGGAAGGCTGTGTTGTGGGCCGATGTCGTACATCTGGAAGAACCTTTCATCATCCAGATGGTGACGGCAAGGATTGCCCGGCTTCATGGAGTTCCCTGTACCGCCACCTATCATCTTCATCCGGAGAACCTTTTCTGCGCCATCAACCTGGGCGAGTGGAAATTCCTGAACGAAAATATGCTACGGGCATGGAGAGACCTGGTGTTCGACCAGTGTACGGACATCCAGTGCCCCACGGAGAACGTGTATGAACGTCTTCAGAAGTTCGGTTTCAAGGCGCGCCTGCACCTCATTTCCAATGGTATTATCCCGGATGAGAACATCCGTCCAAAAGAAAAGGAGAAAGATCCTTCGGATCCATTCCTGGTGGTATGCATAGGTCGTCTGTCCGTGGAAAAGGACCAGCCTACTTTGCTGGAGGCAATGAAATACTCCAAGTATGCTAAGAGAATCCAACTCTACTTTGCTGGCCGTGGTCCGGAGGCGGATTCAATCAAGGAGAAGGCCCATAAGCTTTATGAGGAGGGCGTTGTCAAGTATGATCCAATCTTCGAGTTCAAAGACAGGGACGGCCTCCGCGAACTAGCCGCAAGGGCGGACCTTTACATCCACTGCGCCACCGTTGAGGTGGAAGGCCTGTCGGCACTGGAAGCGCTTCAGCAGGGGGTGGTCCCCGTGATTGCCAAGGGAGAGCTCACGGCCACCTCTCAGTTCGCCCTTGACGAGCACAGCCTTTTCCCGGCCAAGAATCCGGAAGAGCTCGCCGCCTGCATCGATTACTGGCTCGATCATCCCACAGAACGTAATGAGATGGGCTCGCGCTATGCGGACTCCACCGAGGAATATGACATCAGCAAGTCTATCGCCGCATTGATAGATATGTTCCGCGCAGCCTCAGGGAAACAATAAATGTTTTATTTAAGAATTCAACCGAAAGACCTATGGCAAAAGACAGATTTGATATCCAGGAAAAGGAGAGCGTCACGCTGATGACGGAGACGATGATCATCGTGGACAAGGAAACCGGGGTGAACTACCTCTATGTGGGCCGCGGCTACGGCGGCGGGCTTACCCCACTGCTGGATGCTGACGGCAAGCCCATCATCACCAAGGACGGATACAAGAAGTAGAAATGATTCTTTTTTCATATATTTGTAGTATGAAACGCCATCTGACACTACTACTCATTTTCGCCTGCATTTTGTGCGGCGCGCAGGACCGTTCGAGTCTGTATTCCTTTAAAGTAATGTACCCGCAGGGGACTGTGACCCAGGGAGATTACATCAACGTGACTTTCTTCCTGGAGGCACTGGACTATTCCGTGAAGGACGTGGAGGAGGTGGTGGGCCTCAAGCTGGAGTCCATCAACCGCACCAAGACCGTGCTCCAGAACGGTTTCGACCTCATCACCACCCAGTGTATGTACACCGTGACGGCATCGGGAAAGATTCCGCTGCCGAGGGTGGACGCATCCGTGAAGGGAAAGCCCGTGGGAACGGAGCAGATATTCCTGGACGTGCAGCCCAACCCCAAGTATGGGGCGGAATGGGTGAAGGCAAAGGAATTCCTTACCTCAAAGGGAATACAGCCCGATTATCTTGAGATCAGGTACACGTCGGAGACCCTGGCGGCATTCTCGGACAACAAGGCAAAGGCCTTCGCCATCGTGGCAAAGCAGGAGTTCGAGCCGTATATAGAGAACCTTATCCTGGCATACGGAACCGGCAATGCAATGTGGGATGGCATCAACAGCGCCAGCGATAACTCCGTCTATCACATCCTTGGTCAGTACGATATCCAGCTCAAGATGCTCAAGAGGAAAGGCGAGAAGTACAGTTCTCTTCCTTTATCTTTATATATGGACCATCCAACGGGCGTGAAGCCTCTGCTGGGCGATATAAAGTATGGTCAGACGGCTCCTTACAACGCCTTCTTCCCCAAGGGAAAGTATCTTGACCGCGACTCTACCTGCCTGGTGGGCTGCGGCCCGGTGGCCCTGGCCCAGGTGCTGGCGTTTCACAAGTATCCGGAGAAACCGGAAGGAAAAGGCATCCTGAACCTGCAGGGTGGCAAGCAGATGGAGGTTCAGATGAAGGACGCCCCGTTCTCATGGGACGGCTCCAAGAAAGCCTTGGCGGCGCTCATGCTATGCTCCGCAGCGTCCCTTAACGCCCATCTTTCTCCGAGCGGAACGGCTAGTTCCCTCATAGACTTCAAGCCCGCGCTCATGAACAACTGGGGATTCAGCCCCAAGTGTACATATATGGTAAAGCAGCCGGACATGAAGGCCGTGGAGGCCATCTATGAAGACCTTAATGCCGGCCGTCCCGTGGTTGCCGCCGATGCGGAGCACATCTTTGTGATTGACGGTTACGACGCGGACTATCTGCACTTCAACCTTGGCTGGCAGGGTTACTGCAACGGATATTACAGGGCCATTGTGGTGCAGTCGGAAACCAAGCGCCAGCTGCCCTTCGACGAACTTCTCACCCGCATAGCCCCCAAGGGCGCGGAAGAGGACTATGCCGTGACAATTAAACTCAGCAAGCCCGCAACCCTTGAGAAGGAACTTGAAAAGCTCAAGGATGGCCGCAAGAAAGAAGAGATCACCAGCCTCAAGCTTTCCGGTAAGATAAACGGTTGGGACATTGCCGTAGTACGCCGCCTTGCCGGAGCTGATCCGGAAGGCAGGCTTGACGGCCCCGGCTCCCTCATGGAGCTTGACCTCTCAGAAGCCGTTCTCACCCACGGCGGCGCATACGTTACCCAGAGCGCCAACAAGATGGTGTTCTCCGGAACCGTGATGAACAACGGCATGGCCATGCCTTACCGTTACGATATGGCCAAGATCACACAGGCGGAATGGAACCAGATGCAGACGCTGGGCCTGGCTCAGGGCGCCACCTGGCTCATCCAGCCCGCAGACGGCGGCGGATTCAAGGTAACGTGGTACGAGGAGAACGACACCATTGGTCCCTACATGTTCTCCGAGTGCCAGAACCTCCGCAGCATCATACTGCCCCAAACCACCAAGGAGGTGCTTGGAAACGCCTTCTCCGGCTGCCGCGCTCTGCGTTCCGTGACCGGCCTGCCCAGAAAGGTGGACAAAACCGCATTCGAGAACTCCGCCCTTGAAGGCAAGTTCTGGAACTCCACCGGAGAACTCAATTACTGATACCGTTCCGCAATGGAACAGCGCTGAAGGAGGTCGGTGACTATAAAGCCATCGGCCTCCATCATTCCTGCGCATTCCAATACGGTGGAATAGGGTAGGGACGTTAGGGCCGATATCTCCGCGAAGCCCACCCCGGGGTTGTCGAAGATGCACAGTCCCACCACTTCTTTGGACGATGATTCGCTGCCGTACTTGCCGCAGATGGCCTTCCCCAGGACCTTCCGGCGGTCCGTTTTCCGGTGCGCGCGGGGCATGAGGCCCAGTTTCTCCACCAGCTCTTCCGGCGACGTCACAATCTCCGCCATATGCGCTCCTATGAGGGAATTGCATCCGGCGGAGCGCACGTCGTCAAGGCGCCCGGGCACGGCGAAGACGTCCCGGCTGTAGTCGCAGGCATAGCGCGCCGTCATGAGGGATCCGCCCTTTTTCCGGGACTCCACAACGGTTACTGACGATGCCAGTCCGGCAATGATCCGGTTTCGCCGCACGAAGTTCAGGGCCACGGCGTCAGTCTTCATGGGATAGTCCGTGAGAATGGCGCAGCCGGGGGTGCCGGTTATGTGGCCGGCAAGCTCCTTGTGCTGCCACGGATACACGGTTTCTATCCCGGTGGCCATTACCCCAATGGTGGGAAGACCGTACTCCAGGGCCATTGTGTGGGCTATTGAATCCACCCCGAAGGCAAGGCCGCTCACTATGCACGGCTTCACCGTGGCTTCCGCCATGGCCTTCACAATCTTCTTGCACCACATGCTGCCGTACGGGCTCACGTCCCGCGTGCCCACTATGGCCACCATGGGCCTAAGGGAAAAGATTTCCGCGGGGAAGGAGCTGGCTTTGAGATAAAGGCCCAGCGGCGGATCCTCGCACTCGGTGAGAGCCGTGGGGTAGTCATCGTCCCCTATGTGGATGAATCGGCCTCCAAGGCGCTGCAGGGTTTCCAGTTCTTTGGCGGCCCAGTCAAGGGAGGCCTGGCAAAGCTGGTCCCGGAGCTCCGGATGGCCGGGGACTTCCGGAACCGGCTCCCGGAACAGGGCGGCGGCGCTGCCGTGGGTGTTGAGAAGACTTAGTGCTAAACCGGGATGGAACCCGAAAATCCTGTTTAAGGCGCAGTAGGCCGTGGTTTCCTCATTCATGGCTTTTTTGCCACGAATATATAAGCAAAAAAAAGATACCACAAAAACTGGAGACCAATTTGTGTGGTATCAAACGAATATTTATACCTTTTTTAAGAAGACCCCTATACTATGAGAAGGGCGTCTCCGTAAGGGCCGAAATTGTAACCGTTTTCAAGTGCGCTCTCATAGGCGGCCATCACTTTCTTGTATCCGCCGAACGCTGCCACGCTCATGAGCATGGTGCTCTGCGGAAGATGGAAGTTGGACACTATTGCATCCGGAACGGAATACTGGTACGGCGGGAAAATGAACTTGTTGGTCCATCCGTCAAAGGCGTTGACCTCGTGGGTGGTGGTGACATATGTCTCCAGGCCTCTCATCACGGTGGCGCCAACGGCAACTACCTTCTTTCCGCCGCGCTTTGCCTTGTTGATGCGCTCTGCGGCGGCCTCGGAGATGATGAGCCTCTCGGAGTCCATCCTGTGCTTGGAAAGGTCTTCCACATCCACGGTGCGGAAGTGGCCGATTCCCATGTGCACAGTGATAAAGGTCTTATCTATATCCTTCAGGATCATGCGGTTGAAGAGCTCGCGGCTGAAGTGGAGACCGGCGGCGGGAGCGCTCACGGCGCCCTCCTGGGCTGCAAATATGGTCTGGTAGTTCTCCACGTCTTCCTCAGTGGTCCTTTCCTTCACGAACTCCGGAACGTAGGGCTCACCAAGGGCGAAGAGAGCTTCCTTGAAGTCCTCGTACGGGCCGTCGAACAGGAACCTGAGGGTACGTCCACGGGAAGTGGTATTGTCTATGACCTCGGCCACCAGAGACTCGTCCTCGCCGAAGTAGAGCTTGTTGCCTATACGGATCTTTCTGGCGGGATCAACGATTACGTCCCACAGGCGCTGCTCACGGTTGAGCTCGCGCAGGAGGAGGACCATTATATCGGCCCCGGTCTTTTCCTTCTTGCCGTAGAGGCGGGCGGGGAAGACCTTGGTGTCGTTGAGGACGAATACGTCGCCCTTGCCAAAGTAATCAATGATGTTCTTGAAGAGGCGGTGCTCTATTTCACCGGTGTCCTTGTGAAGGACCATAAGGCGGGCCTCATCTCTCCAGCGGGGAGGATTCTGGGCGATGCGCTCCTGAGGCAGGTCAAAGTTGAATTGTGAGAGTTTCATTAGCTAAATAACTCCCCCAAAGGGGAGACTAATATAATACGAATGAAACCGCAAAAAAGTTTCACGCCTTTTTGCGGCCGCCGAAAATACGCTCCACCCAGGGGTCCGTGACTTTCATGCAAAGGCCCGTGAGAATGGCCTGTATCACGGTTCCTTCACGGATTACCACGGTTTCTCCGTTACCTGTAAATAGGCCGAAAAATATAAGGGCAAGGACGATGGTTATGGCCACCAGGGCCACGTCCATGATAACTTTCACGGTGCCGAACTTGGCGCCGGTGCGTTCCGTGATTATGTGGAGGCAGTTGTCCGCGGGGAGGATCCAGCCCTGGCCCACCACCTCAAGGCGTATGCCCACAGCGGTGAGCACCACAGCGGCAAGGCATAGCAGGATCTGTACCCAGTAGTTGGTGGCCGGCGCCTCAAGGGCGTCGAACAGCCACACGGCGCCGTCTACCAGATAGCCAAAGATGAATATGGGCAACACCTGCAGCACATGCTTCCATGTGAATTCCTTCTTGAGGATGAATGCCTGCACCACAATGAAGAGCAGGTTGAATCCCCATGTGAAGGTGCCTATGGAGATGTGCTCGAACCGGAGCGCCAGCACTGTGGGTATGCAGGAAAGCGGAGCTATTCCCAGGTTGGACTTAATGGAAATGCCAACGCCCAGGGCCACTACAATGAGCCCCAGGGTGGATATTCCGTATCTTCTCAGGAAGCCTTTCATATGTTCATTCTTATGCGGTTAGCTTTGGGATAGAGGTTGTTGCAGCGGGAGCCTATGTTCTTTGCCGGCCCCAGCGCCTGGCCTTTATAAGTAATGGTAATCATGCCAAGCGGCGTACCTTCCGGTAGCCGGAGGGCGTCCCCGTGAAGGTAGTGAAGGGCCGTTTCACGGTCCACGTCCACTTCCTGGTAGCGTTCAACGCCGGTGGCGGGCCTTTCCGCCTTGAAGAGAAGGAAAGGATCTGCCATGCGGGAGGGAGCGTAGTCCCCGTGCTTTCGCAGCGCTGCCACGTACTGACCTTCCCCGGGAACCAGGCCCGGTAGCATTGCGTAGCCGGAGCCAAGGTGCAGGGCGGGAGCCATGGTCCCAAGGTCCAGGACATCGGCCCCTAGCTCAGAGACTATCCAGGCCACGGTATCCTCGTTTTCCAGGTGGTTGAAGGTGCAGGTGGAATAGATTAGAATTCCGCCTTCCTTGAGGGTGGGCCAAATATCGGCCAGAATCCTGCGGGAACGGGCGGCGCAGAAGGCGGGAAGGTCCGGGGTCCAGTCCTTCACGGCCTCCGGGTCTTTCCGGAACATACCCTCTCCGGAGCAAGGTACGTCGGCAAGGACGATGTCCCATAGCGGCGCAGTCCCGAATGCCGACGGATCCCGGCTCACGGTGCCCACGCGGTCATCGGCCCAGAGGCGGACGTTGTCCCGGAGGACGTGGTAGCGGGCACGCATCACTTCGTTGGAAAGCAAGGTAAAGCGGTCTCCGAAGCGCTCCCTCAGTGACGATGCCAGGTCCGTGGTCTTGCCTCCCGGCGCGGCGCAGAGGTCCAGCACCTGCACCCCGGGGCCAAAGCCCTCCAGCACCTTCCGGAAAACCTGCCCCACCATCATGGCGGAGCTTTCCTGCACGTAGTAGCACCCGGCGTGGAAAAGCGGGTCCAGCGTGAATGAAGGCCGATTTTTAAGGAAATACCCGTACGGGCTCCAAGGCACCGGCTCCGCGTCCGGGAAGGGGCATTCCCGCAGTTTGGAAGGGTTCAGCCTTATGGAAACCGAAGGCTCCGTCTCCAGAGCCTCCAGCACCGCGGCGGCGTTGCCGCCCACGGATTCTTCAAGTAAGGATATGAACTCCGGCCTAAACATGCGGGGTCCAGCCGCTGGCATCGAACCCTTCCGGGTAAATGCCGTTGGAGGCGTCTACAAGACCGTCTACAATCTTGTCCAGGCCTTCCTTGATCTTGCCGCCAAGCATCATCTTCATCATGAGGTTGAGGTCCGCATCCACCTTGATCCAGAAGTCCGTCTTGTAAGGGTCGATGGCGGCCGGATCGAAGTGAATCTCTATGTGGAAGGCGAACGGGGCGCCGTAGTCCACCAACTCTATCATGGAGTAGGGAACCCTGTTGTGCACCTTTACGCCTATGTTGAAACCCTGCACCGTGGCGGTGAGGGTGTCGTAGTCGGCGGTGATCATGGACTTCTTGTCTTCCGGAAGCATTGCCTGGAAGTTGCGGAGGTCCACCATGGACATATATAATTCGTGCGGCTGACGGGAAACGGTCCCGTGCTTGGACGTAATTTCGGTCATAATTCTTATATTTGTAAACGCAAATATAGCAAAATATGCACAAAATCTACTTCGAGAACCGCTGCATCATAATCTGCCCTCCGGAGGACGAGTCCCTGAGCGACGCCAACTCGGTTGAATTCCACGTTGGAGAGGTCCTGGACATCCATGACCTCGTGCGTATGTTCGAGGTCCAGGACACGCTGTCCAAGATTTACATCCCTTCGGACGATGTGGAAAAGACTTACCGCAGGGTATGTGCGGAGTTCAAGGAAGTAACCGCCGCCGGCGGGCTTGTCTCCAACCGCCGCGGGGACTACCTTCTCATCTCCAGAAACGGCCTCTGGGACCTCCCCAAGGGCCATCAGGAAGAAGGCGAAGACATAGAGATCTGTGCAATCCGCGAGGTCCAGGAAGAAACCGGCGTGGACCAGCTTGAGCTCCGCCGCCTCATCTGCATCACGGACCACGT
>CAMJJZ010000048.1 GCA_946406275.1 uncultured Bacteroidales bacterium
CGATTTCGCCAAGGCCGTCACCAATATAGACCTCTGGAACGTCCCCCTCAAGACCAAATTCACCTTCGAGGACAAATGGGGTCCCTCCGCCTTCGAACTTGGCGTCTACATGGCCAAGTTCCTGCTTCCGCAGGACGGCTCAGATGTCATTTATCAGGTGGGTTACGATCCCGCGACGTACTCCAACTACTCGCTGGAATAGCAGGGGGAGAGTTTGGCGTTGAGGGCGGAGATGTCGGTGAGGAGGTTGTAGAGGGCGTCTTCGGAGAGGATGCCGCGGGGGGCGGAGGCGGGGATTTCGCCGCGTTCGTCGGCCTCAAAGTCTTTGAGCCACTGGCCGCTCTCATCGTACTGATCCAGGATATGGATGTCTTCCTGAACCTGCATGTAATCTTCCAGGGCATCGTACATTGCATCTACGGCTTTGCGGACGCGGTTGTAGCGTTCCTCCATCTCCTGAAGTCTGACTATGAGTTCGTTATCCATAATTAGTTTTCTCCACAAAAGTGTGGGATTAATACCGTATTCATGGTATTAGGTCCTGGACAAAGACCCGGAAAGATGAACACGACTCAACCCCACACTCGACCATATGTCGAGCGTAGTGCATCGTCGTTACCCTTTCCATGAGAAATTGTCCAGATTTCAATACCGGCAACGCGAAAACACCTCGCTAATATGTATGTCAACTATGCTTTGACAGAGCAAAGATAGTTATTTTTCTCTTATTTCTTTGCCCATTGGCGAAGAACGGGCAGTGCTTCTTCTTCCGTTTTGGGAAGTGAGTTGCCGGCTTTGAACCAGGCGTCTATCTCATCCTTCTTTGCAGGGAAGGCTTTCTTTATGTTCTTCTTGGTGAAAGGAACAATTGCGTGGTTTATGTACAGGAACATGGTCTCCACCACCTCGTAAGGGTCTCCCGTGTCAAGGTTGTAGGCCATTCCTTCGCTGTACAGGGTGGAGTACTGGCGGATGGAACTGGTCTGGTCCACCATGCCGTACGCCCCCTTCTTTGCGCCTTTGAGGATATGGATATCACGCTTGTGGGCGATTCCTATGTTGCTGGTTACCGGATACTTGCGGTAGAATGCGTTCTGGTCATACATGAACTGTACCGTGTCTATCTGGACCATGATGATATTCTCCATGGATTCAGCATTGGCGGCCAGTTCTTTTCCGTTTTCGTCAATGAAACGGAGCGTGTTGTCTGCGGCGCAGATATTGAGTTTTCCCTGCGCCGGGTTCTGGCCACGGAAGTAAACCGTTCCGTCGGCGAACTTGGGCATGAGGTAAAAGAGTTCGTCCGGGATGCGGCCGGTGCCTTTTTCCTGGGCCTGGAGGCTCACGGAGAGGCAGAGTGCGAGGCAGATGCCTGATAATTGTTTCATTAAGTTCATATCTTATATCACTTCTATGTCTTTTGACTGTATCCATCCTTGACGGCCGTCGGCGAGCTCTATGTTGGTGTAGCCGGAGACGTTGTCAAGGATACGGACTTTGGTGCCCTCGTGCAAGATGAAGAGGTCTTTGGCGGAATCCGCCGACGGTGAACTGCCCACGGAGGAGACCGGTTTCATGACTATGGCGTATTCCTGGCTCTTGAGGTCGCTGTTCTGCCAGCGGGCGAAGCCCCAGGTGCACAGTGTGCACAGCAGGGCCACTATGGCTCCGAAAAAGCCCAGGCGGCGTTTTCCGGAGCTTGCGCCAAGCAGGAAAAGCAGCGCCAGCGCCAGTGTAACGGCAAGGAACACCAGCGACAGTGCGGCCCATGCATTTGACGGCAGGCTGTGGCAGGCTTTTCTTGCCCAGGTCTTTAGGAAGAACTCTGGAACCACGTCTATGCGGTCCTGGGTGAGACTCCGCGCATATTCAAGGTTATAGACGATGTCTTTATCTGACGGAGATTCCTTGAGGGCCCTTTCCCACCAGAGGATTGCCGGGGCAATCTCCCCGTTCTTGAAGTATGCGTTGCCAAGGTTGTAGAGCAGTTGGGTTGAGGTGACGCCCGTTTCCTGAACGTCTTCCCAGTCTGCCAGGGCCTGCTGGAAGTTACCCTGCGTGTATGCCTCCACGCCCGCTTTCCAGAGGGAATCAGGGTACGACTGCTGAGCTTTCATTGCCAATGGCGAAAGCAGCAGGAACAGGGCTATGACCGCGGTGTGGCCGTAGGATGGTCCTTTTTTCATGGAATTGTCTATTGCAGTAATTGTTGCTACTGCCTTCTCATAATGTGCGTTCATGGCGTCGTGGCCGGCATCGGGGGAGTAGCGGGCGTACTCGCATTCCTCCAGAAGCTGGACAAAGTCCTTTGCCGTTGCCTCCGGGACGCCCTTTGAAGTAAGGGCGCCGGAAATGTTGTCCTTGCTCTGCTCTGCCATGTCCATGGCAAGTTTGTCTCCAACAAAGCCAAGCAGCGAGCGGTGAAGCTCTTCGTAGAAGGCGGTGTAAAGGTCTTTCTGCAGGAACTCCTTGGCCTGTGACAGGCGCTTGAGGGCCTGTTTTGTAGCTTTACGGTTACGGGTGCCGGCAACGTCTGCGCGGCGGGCGGCAACCTTGCGGAAGCCAAGCCAGAAGCCAAGGGCAGCCAGAACCATAAGTGCAAATATAACGGCGTATGCTACGGAGCCTATGAAGAAGCTCTTGGGCTGCCCAAGGGCCGTTTTTGTCTTGATGAAGCGGATGTCCTCGCCAAGGTTCCTTACGCCCTTGCGGTCCACGGTGAGGGTGGTTCCGGGGTCTGTGACCGCGGCTGCGGAGCCCGGCGCCCTCTGCACGGAAAGGTGCAGGGAGTCCGTCTTGGCGGTAACGTAGCGGCGCGTCTTTACATCGTAATAAGAGAACTGTACCGGGGCTATGGTGAAGTCTCCGTGGCTTCTGGGAATGAACGGATATTCGAAGGTCTTGGTGCCCTGGGTGGCGCCGCCGGAGGTGGAACTCTTGACGTCGTATACCTCGAAGTCCGGAGGGAAATTGACCTTGGGGGCCTCCAGGAGGGCTATGTTGCCCTTGCCCGTGAGGGTTACCATAAGCGAGGCGGCATCGTGGGTCTTGAGCGTGTCCTTGCTCACCTTGGCCTTCACGGAGAACTCTCCCACGCCGCCGCCAAACGACGCCGGCGCCCCTTCCGGAAGTGCCGCAACGTGCAGGGTGGGGGACGATGTATACACCCTCTGGCGCACCGTGGCGTAGTCGCTGCCGAAGAAATCGTCAAAGATGGAACCGCCGGAGCGCCTGCGCTGGACGTTAACAAGACAGACAATTTCCGCGGGGTCGATGCTTACGTCGCCGGGCTTCTGCGGGATTATGACCCACCTGCGCAGAAGGGCGGAATTATACACCGTACCGTTGACCTCTTCCCTCTGGAAATTGACGTTGGTGGGCGCTTCCACCTCCTGGCTCCAGAAGCCCTTGAAGGCGGGGAACTTGGCGTTCTCGAAGCCCACCAGGTTGGCCCTGTGGTATATTTTGAGCGTTGCCGTCACGGGCTCTCCCACCACCACGCTGCTGCGTGAAAGTGTGAGGCGCATGAAGATGTCCGATTCTTGAGAGGAGGCGCTTTGCTGCTGGCTCTGCTGCTGGCCGGAAGACGCCTGCCCGGAGGATGATGAAGAAGCCTGGCCGCCCTTGGCCCCGTTGTCCACCACCCTTACGGCAGTGGCCTTTGACGAGATGTCCTTCCCCTTTACCTTTGCGGTTGCCGGGGGTAGGGTGAAGGAGCCGGTTTTCTTTGCCTGAAGTATATAGGTATAGGATACCTGGGAGGTGCGGACGGTTTTGCCGTTGGTAATCTGAATGCTGGTGGATGTGCCTTTCTGGGGGCCCCAGACAAGGGTGAAGTCGTCTCCCGGAGTCCAGGAGAAGTCGCTGGGAGAGTGCTCTCCCTCCACTATGAACACTACGTTGAAGCGCTCGGAGAGTTCCACTATATTGTGGACTTCCACGCGTATGGAGGTCTGTGCCCACGCCGTAAGCGCGGCGAACAGGGCGCATAGTATGCCAAGTGCTCTTTTCATCTTACCAATTCTTTTCCTTCTGTTTGGACTGCAGGACGGCCGCCTTCTCCTTGTCTACCTTCTCCTGAGTCTCGCGTTCCTTTTCCTGTATGGCCTGCAGGAGCTGCTGGGCCTGCTGGGGGGAGAGCTCCACCGGCTGCGGCTTCTGCCCGCCCTGGCCCTTGTTCTGGTTCTGGTTCTGGTTCTGATTCTGCTGATCCTGGTTCTGGTCCTGCTGGTCTTTATCCTGATTATCCTTGTTCTGATCCTTGTTCTGGTCCTGGTTGTCCTGGTCCTGATTGTTCTCTCCGTCACCGTTTTGGTTCTGGTCCTGGTTCTGGAGGTGGTAGCGGGCGTAGGTGTAGTTCTCCTTGGCCTGAATGTCGTCAGGAGTGAGCATGAGGCACTTGCTGTAGGCCTCCACGGCGGCGTTCCAGTCCTCCTGGGCTATGGCTATGTTGCCAAGGTTGAAGAAGATTTGCGGCGCCAGGGGATTGTCCTTTATGGCCTCGTAGTCATAGGTGAGGAGCTTCTTGGCTTCGTCGTAGTTGCCCTCCCGGTAAAGGGTGTTGGCAAGGTTGTACTTTGCGGCCATGTCCGTGCTGTCCTTGAGGAGGCCCTTGCGGTAGCTGATATCGGCCTCCGCGTACTCCTCCTTGGCAAAGTGGCGGTTGCCCTTGCGAAGGTCTGCCCTCTGCGCAAAACACATGGTTCCGCAGAGGGAAAGCAGTATTATGAGAATCAGCTTTTTCATACCTGGAACAGTCTGCGGCGGGGTTTTCTCTCGCCTATGAGCATTTCAATCACAAATAGCAGGAAGGCTGCGCCGAAGAAGTACATGTACTGCTCGTCGTACTCCTCGAACACCACGCTTCCGAATTCCTCGTCCTCCATGCGGCGGATGTCCTGGATGATGGGGTTCAGGCCGAACTCTTCCCCTCCGGCGCGGATGTACGCTCCGCCTCCGGCGCGGGCTATGTCACGGAGCGTCTGCTCGTCCAGCTTGGTTACCACTATGTTGCCTTCGCGGTCCTTCATGAGGTCCCCGTCTATGTGGATGGGCTGGCCCTCCGGGGAGCCTACGCCTATTGTGTATACCTTGATTCCCATCTCCGCGGCGTCCTTGGCGGCGGCTACGGCATCGTCCTCATGGTTTTCACCATCGGATATGACGATGATGACGCGGCTCTTTTCGCTCTGGGCGCTGAAGCTCTTGATACTGAGGCGGATAGCGTCGCCAATGGCCGTTCCCTGCACCGGAATTGAGCCGGTATCTATGGAGTTGAGGAACATCTTGGCGCTAACGTAGTCAGTGGTTACCGGCAGCTGCACGAAGGAGGTTCCGGCAAAGATTACAAGGCCGATGCGGTCGTCCTGGAGCTTGTCCGTGAGGCGGGCAATGGAGAGCTTGGCCCTTTCCAGGCGGTTGGGGGAGTAGTCCCTGGCCAGCATGGAATTGGACACGTCCAGGGCCACGATAATCTCCGCTCCGCGGGTTTTCCTCTCTGCCAGGCGGGCGCCGGTGCGGGGACGGGCAAGGCCTATGACGAACAGCGCAAATGCAAGGCAGAAAAGCGCCATCCGCACCCAGCCCTTGGAGCGGGAGCGGGAAGGCATGAGCTGCTCTACCAGGGCGGGATCGCCAAACTGCCGGACCTTCTTTGCCCTGAGCCGCCTCACTATGCCGTATCCTATGAGGAATACGGGAATGAGGAGCAGCAGGTACAGGTATTTGAAACTTCCGAATATCAGCATGGCATTTTCCTCAGGAAGGCGGTTAACAGCAGTTCAAGGAGCAGGCACACAAGGGCTGCAAGGGCATAGCCCTGATACAGGTCCTTGTATACGGGGAAGGAGTCCACGCTGGTGCGTGTCTTCTCCATGCGGCCTATCTCCGCGTATATTTCAGAGAGTTTGGTATTGTCAGTGGCGCGGAAATATCGACCTCCCGTACCGTCGGCAATGGTTTTGAGGAGGGTCTCGTCTATCTCCACGGGAACGCGGCGCATCTCTATGCCCCAGGGCGTCTGGACAGGGTAGGGGGCCTCTCCGTTGGCTCCAACGCCAATGGTGTACACGCGTATTCCGTAGGTCCTGGCTATCTCCATGGCGGTCTCAGGGTCGATTTCGCCCATGTTGTTCACGCCGTCCGTGAGGAGGATGATAACCCTGGACTTGGCGTCCGAATC
Source organism: uncultured Bacteroidales bacterium (assembly GCA_946406275.1). Next base: position 6,182 of record CAMJJZ010000048.1, read on the forward strand.
CTTCATCCTGGCCACCGCCGTGGCAAGGCCGTTGCCTATGGCCGTACCGTCCTCAATAAGGTCCGTCTGGACCTCTTTCATAAGGTTGATAAGGGTGGCGCGGTCCGTGGTGAGGGGGCACTGGGTGTAGCTTTCCCCGGCAAAGACCACTATTCCCATGCGGTCGCTGGGCCTCTGGGCAATGAACTCTATGGCAATGTCCTTTGCGGCGGAAAGCCTGTCCGGCTCAAAGTCCCGGGCCAGCATGGAAGAGGAAACGTCCGTGGCAAATATAATGTCTATTCCCTCCGTGTCCACCTTCTCTATCTGGGACGATGACCGCGGCCGCGCAAGGGCAATCACCAGGAGGCACAGTGCGGCGGTGCGCAGCACGAACGGAATATGGCGGACGATTTCCAGCACGCTCCTTCCGCCGGCTTCCCACGCATTTGCGTTGGAAACCCTCATGTGAGGCCTCTTCTCCTTCACTTCCAGCCAGACGTACCTGGCTACCAGAAGCGCCGGGACAAGCAGCAGAAGCAGCAGATATGGATACTCGAAAAACATTACTTCTGCTCCTCCTCTTCCTTTTTGACCTCACTTACATACGTTGTGCTCACAAAGCGGACGGCTTCCGGAAGCACGCGCTTGTTGTCCTCGTCCGGGGCGGTATACTTTGCGAATTTCACAAAGTCCGCCCTTTCAAAGAGGTCTTTCATCTCTGCGTAAAGGTCTTCCGGGATGTCTTCCGCGCCCTTGAGGGCGTCGAATATCTCCGCCGTGGTCATTTCCATGGCGCCCACGCCGAAGCGTGCAGCGATGTATTCCCTGAGGGCGTCCGTGACGCCGGAGTAGAAGTTCTTCTGGTTCTCCGGCTTCCAGTGTTTCTCCCCGCGGAAGCGGTCCAGCTTGCGGAGCGCCCTAATGTGCGCGGGCTCCGCCGGCTTCTCTTTCTGCTTCCTTTCAATGGTGGAATAAATGGCAAAGATAAGGACCAGTATCGCTATGGCAAACAGGCCTATCATCACCCACGGAATGGCTTCCGCAAAGGTTATGGGGAACTTCACCTGCGGCTTGATGTCGTTGGGCTGGAAGGTCTCCATGTCTATTGACGGTTCCTTCACGTCCAGCATCTGGTGGATGTACACAAGGGTGTCCAGCCCCACCAGGCAGGTGAGGGGGAACAGCTCATACTCCGCCGCCACTAGGGGCGTAATGGTGAAGTATGCCCTTATGTCGTATTTCGTCAGGGAGTCCTTCTGCGCGTATACATTAATTGTATCACGCTGCCAGTTTTCCAGAATCATCAGCTTGCCCTCCTTCAGGGTAGCCTCCGGATCCAGTTGCGGAAGGCCTATGGAAGTGCCCTCCGGGACGTCCTTGATTACCATTCCGTAGTGGAACTGGTCCCACACCAGCACGGAATCCCGCGGCTGCAGGGGCTCAAGGTACGACGGCCCCGCCTCTATCCTGCGGCCCTTGCGGGGCGCGGCCAGGCCGTCCGGCGCAAAGGCCAGAATGCATGCCAGCAGGGCGGGTATGACGTTTTTCAGTCTCATCTTCTGTGGAATAATGTCATGAGCGGACGCACATAGTCATCGGCAGTGCCAATGTCCACGTGGTCCACCCTGTAGCGGAGGAACAGGCGGTCTGCGCTGTCCGTGGCCGTCTGGAACCACTGGCTATAGGCGTTCCGCGTTTTGCGGGAGCCGGTGTTAATCCAGCGCGCGGCGCCGGTTTCCGCATCTTTCACGTGCACCAGGCCTATGTCCGGAATGGTCTTCTCTCTGGGATCCGTGACGCGGATTACGGAGATGTCGTGCCTGCCGGCGGCCACCTTCAGGGCTTCCTCGTAGCGTGGGGAGGCATCAGCATTGACGTCCAGCATGTCACTGAGGACGAAGGCGGTGCACTTTTTCTTGATGGCTCCGGAGAGGAAACGGAGGGCGCCGGCAATGTCCGTGCCGTCGCTCTGGGGCTCATACTCAAGTATTTCCCTTATTATGTGAAGGAAATGGGTGCGGCCCTTTGCCGGCGGGATGAACTTCTCCACCTTGTCGGAGAAAAGCACGCAGCCAACCTTATCGTTGTTGAGTATGGCGCTGAAGGCCAGCGTTGCGGCAATCTCCGCAATCTGCTCCCTCTTTGTCTTCCCAATCGTCCCAAAAAGGCCGCTCCTTGAGATATCCACCATAAGGACCACGGTGAGTTCGCGCTCCTCCTCGAACACCTTCACGTAAGGGGCGTTCATCCTGGCGGTAACGTTCCAGTCCATGGAGCGCACATCGTCCCCGTACTGATACTCCCTAACCTCGCTGAAAGCCATTCCGCGTCCCTTGAACGCAGAATGATACTCTCCGGCAAAGATCTGGTGGCTCAGCGCCTTGGTCTTTATCTCAATCTTCCGGACCTTCTTTATGAGTTCCTCCGGTGTCATCCTTTATCCGTCAT
>CAMJJZ010000049.1 GCA_946406275.1 uncultured Bacteroidales bacterium
ATGTTCGTGCTGCTCTGCGTCGCCGCCCTTGCTACAGCCCTTGTCTTTGCCGGCATCTCCCGCAAACATCCGGAGCTGTGTCTTGACAAACCCAACAGCTAGCATAGCCCTTGTCACCCCAGGCCACGGAAACGCGGGAAAACGTGGCCTCATATGTAACGCACGTCACCCCAGGCCACGAAAATACGGTAATACGTGGCCCGGGGTGAAATATTAACATTTTATGGGTAAATGCGTCATTAATAGAGCACACGGCAAGAATTTTGCAAAAATTTAAAAAAGATTTGGAGGAAAGAAAAATCCATTATATCTTTGCAGTGTAATAGAATACTAATACAGCAAACAATATGGCGCTCATAGAGCTCAAAGACGTAAACAAAACCTACCAGGGAGCACAGCCGCTTCATGTCCTCAAGGGGATTAACCTGGACATAGAGAAAGGAGAATTCGTTTCCATAATGGGAGCGTCCGGAAGCGGAAAATCTACCCTCCTTAATATATTAGGTATACTGGACAATTATGATACTGGCACTTATCATCTGGACGGCACGCTCATTAAAGACCTGTCTGAAAAGCAGGCGGCGGCATACCGCAACCGGATGATTGGTTTTATCTTCCAAAGCTTCAACCTCATCAGTTTCAAGACGGCGGTAGAGAACGTAGAGCTCCCGCTCTATTACCAGGGCATGAGCCGCCACAAGCGCCGCCAGCTTGCTATGGAATACCTTGACAAGATGGGCCTCACGGACTGGGCAGGCCATTTCCCCAACGAGATGTCCGGCGGCCAGAAACAGCGTGTGGCCATTGCCCGCGCCCTCATCACCAGTCCCCGCATAATCCTTGCCGATGAACCTACCGGCGCCCTTGACTCCAAGACCAGCGTGGAGGTCATGGATCTCCTCACCAAACTGAACCGCGAGGAGGGCATGACTATAATAGTGGTAACGCACGAGAGCGGCGTGGCAAATCAGGCCAACCGCATTATTCACATCAAGGACGGCATCATTGGAAAGATTGAGGAGAATGAGAAGCATGACGCATGGGGGGCTGAATTGATAAAATAGAGATTCCCGGGACAAGCCCGAGAATGACGACAGAAAGAGTATGATAAGGGATCTCCTTCATGAAATACATTCCACCCTGCGGCAGAACAAGCTGCGGACGGCCCTCACTGGCTTTGCCGTGAGCTGGGGCATATTCCTGCTCATAGCACTTCTGGGAGCGGGGAACGGCCTCATGAACTCCTTCTCCGGGAACATTGCGGATTTCATCAGCCAGAGCATTTCCGTAGAAGGCTGGCGCACCTCAAAGCCCTATGCCGGCTATAAGGAAAACCGATGGATCCAGCTGGACGGAAAGGACCTTGACTATACCACCGGAAAGGACTGGGAGGGAATTATCGGAAATGTTACCATGGAGACAGCCACCACCTCTGCCACATTCACCCTTGGCTCACATTCAGTGGCCGGCTACCTCTGCGGCGTAATGACTGACTACTTTGACCAGAACAAGCTCAAGCTCGCAGCCGGCCGCTTCCTGAACCCCGCAGACCTTGCAGAAAAGCGCAAGGTAGTGGTACTCAGTTCCTACCAGTCCAACGAGCTGCTCCCCGGGAAAGACCCGGAGGAGATTATCGGCAGATGGGTAAGTGCCGGCAACATCTCATTCCTTGTAGTTGGCGTGTACCAGGTGGACGAGCGTACATTCCAGCGCCGCTGTCCCATACCGTATACTACTTATAAAGGTGTCTACGACGCATCGGACAAGATAGAGGCCATAAACTTCACCGTGGACGGCCCCGTTACGCTTGAAGAGCATCAGGAATTCGAGGAGAAGTACCTCTCCGGGCTCAAGGGCATACACGACGTGGCCCCTGACGACGCCCGCGCCTTCTGGATCATGAACGGCTATACAGAAAACCTTCAGATGACAAAAGGCACCAGGATACTCCGCATAGCCCTGTGGATACTGGGTCTTCTCACGCTCATAAGCGGCGTAGTGGGCGTCTCCAACATTATGCTCATCACGGTGAAGGAACGCACCCACGAGTTCGGAATCCGCAAAGCCATTGGCGCGAAGCCCGGCAACATCCTTACGCTAATAATCGCGGAGAGCATAACCATCACGGCCATATTTGGGTATGCAGGCATGCTCCTGGGCATGATTGCCTGCCAGATAATGGACAAGACCATAGGCCAGAACACCGTGGATATAGGGTTCGAGAAGATACAGATGCTTGTGAACCCTTCAGTAGGGGTGGACGTGGCCCTGGAGGCAACCCTCCTTCTTATCGTGGCGGGAACCATTGCCGGAATAATCCCTGCCTGGAAAGCCGCAAGAGTTAAACCCATAGAAGCACTCCGGGCAGAATGAGACTGTTTGACACAGATACCTTCAGGGAAATCCTGGACAGCATCACAAGGAACCGCAGCCGCAGTCTCCTGACGGGCTTCGGCGTGTTCTGGGGCGTGTTCATGCTCATGCTCCTGAGCGGCGGCAGCGGCGGTCTCAAGGAAATCCTGAACAACAATTTCGACGGCTTCGCGCAGAACACCTGCATAGTTTTCCCTCAAAGCACCTCCAAACCCTACAAGGGATTTGGAAAGAACCGTTACTGGAACCTGGAGTATGCCGATGTAGACCGCCTCAAGAACCTTGTCCCGGAACTGGAGACCGTCTCTCCCACCATCGCCCTCTGGAGCCGCCCCGTCACCCGCGATGACAACACCTACACCGGCATCCTCAAAGGCGTCAAGGCCGATTACGCCATGATAGAGGCCCCCAAGATTATGTACGGCCGCTACATAAACGAATCCGACGTCCTTCAGGAGCGCAAAGTCTGCGTCCTTGGCAAGAAAGTATACACCACCCTCTTCCCGGAAGGCGGGGACCCCTGCGGCCAGCGCATCAAGGTGGACGGGTCGTACTACAACGTGATAGGCGTAGACTGGAAGGAGGGAGGCGGCATCCAGGTCAACGGCAGCCCTGCCGATATGGTCACAGTCCCTTTCTCCCAGATGCGCAAGGCCTATAACTTCGGCAACGCCATCCAGCTCCTCTGCTTCACGGCAAAGGAAGGATATGCCATGAGTGACCTCACGCCTCGCGTGAGGCAGGTCATAGCCCGCGCCCATTACGTAGACCCTACGGACGAGCAGGCCATGTTCCTCCTGAACACGCAGCTCATCTTCGGAATAGTTGACAATCTGTTCCGCGGAATCAACTTCCTGGTATGGCTCATAGGCCTTGGAACTCTTCTGGCCGGAGTTATCGGCGTATCCAATATAATGATGGTAAGCGTGAAGGAGCGCACTACGGAGATAGGAATCCGGAGGGCCATAGGCGCCACTCCGTCACAGATACTTGGACAGATAATGTCCGAAAGCGTTATCCTTACCCTGGTTGCGGGCATGCTGGGAATAGTGTTCAGCGTACTCATCCTTGCCGGGGTAGAGCTTGGAATGACGCAGGACGGCATCCTCAAGGCCACCTTCCAGGTGCCCTTCTGGACGGCCACGCTGGCGGCCATGCTGCTGGCCATACTTGGCGTCATCGCCGGTCTCATGCCGGCATCCCGCGCCATGGCTATCAAGCCCGTAGACGCAATGAGAGATGAATAATAAAAAACTACAGATATATGAAGAAGATTGGTAAATACATCGTTGTGGTCCTGGTTGTGGCTATCTTTGCCGGAACCTTTGCGTACCTGTACAAAAGGTCGAAGCCCAAGGAAGCCCAGTATCAGGAACTTGAGGCCACTGTGGGGACTATCGTGAAATCCACCGTCCTTACCGGAAAGATCCAGCCCCGGGACGAGGTCAATATCAAGCCCCAGATCAGCGGCATCGTGGCGGAGCTGTACAAGGAGGCCGGCCAGAGCGTGAAGCAGGGAGACATCATTGCCAAGCTCAAGGTAATCCCGGACATGAACCAGCTGTCGTCGGCCCAGAGCAGGGTGCGCCTGGCGGAGGTTAACGCCAAGCAGGTGAACACGGACTACCAGCGCAACAAGACCCTCTACGACAAGGCCCTCATCAGCGCCGACGAGTACGAGAAGTCCTACCAGCAGCTGCAGCAGGCAAACGAGGAGCTGGCATCGGCAAAAGAGGCTCTGGAGATTATCAGGGACGGTGTTTCGTCGTCCAACGCCTCCGGGAGCTCCACGCTGGTGAGGTCCACAATATCGGGCCTTATCCTGGACGTGCCGGTGAAGGTGGGTAATTCCGTGACCATGTCCAATACCTTCAACGACGGTACCACCATTGCCACCGTGGCCAATATGGACGACCTCATCTTCGACGGAAACATTGACGAGACGGAGGTGGGACGCGTCTCCGTGGGACTTCCCGTAAAAATATCGGTAGGAGCCCTTCAGGACGTGAGCCTTGATGCCACCCTGGAGTACATCGCCCCAAAAGCCACGGAGTCCAACGGCACCAACCTCTTTGAGATAAAGGCCTCCGTGAAGGTTCCCAAGGGAGTCACCGTACGCAGCGGCTACAGTGCCAACGCGGAGATAGTCCTGCAAAAGGCCGAGGACGTTGTGTGCATACAGGAAAGCGCCATCCAGTGGGAAGGGGACAGCACCTACGTCTATGTGGGCGGTCCTGAAGGATATACCCGCCGAGATGTTCAGACCGGCCTTTCGGACGGCGTGAGCATAGAGATCAAGGGCGGCCTTGCCGCAGGAGAGAAAGTACGCGGAAGTGAAATCATAAGCAAGAAGAAATGACAGCACTGTTGACACTAGCACTGGCGGTTGCGGTTGATACCGTGGCCACCCCGGACCTCTCCCATCCCTGGGGCCTTGAGGAATGCATCTCCTGGGCCCTGGAGAATAACCTGAGCGTGGTGCAGCAGGAGATGAGCCGGCAGAATTCGGAAATAGATCTGAACAGCGCCCAGTGGTCCCTGGCGCCGTCCGTGCAGGCATCGGCATCGGAGAACTGGAGCTTTGGCCGAGGCCTTGGCGGGGACAACACCTACGCCTCCGGAAATTCTTCCACAACAGGGTTCTCCATCGGCGGGGGAGTGAACCTTTTCGACGGCCTGGCAACACCCAACCGCATTTCGCAGGCGCGCCTTAACCTTGAAGCCGCCACCGCAGACCTGGAGAAGGCCAGGGACGATATCCGCGTGGCCGTAGCGCGTGCTTACGTGCAGATCCTCTACAACTATGAGATTGTAGACGTTGCAAGGCAGCAGATAAGCATCGACTCCCTTCAGGTTGCCCGTCTGGAAGGCATGATGGCCTCCGGGAAGGCGTCATCGGCACAGGTGTCCCAGCAGAAGGCCTCTCTGGCTCAGAGTCAGGTAACCCTGGTGCAGGCGGAAAACAACCTCCGCGTGGCCATCCTGGACCTTGCCCAGCTTCTGGAATTCCCCACATGGGAAGGATTTGAGGTTGTCCGCCCCGATGTCCAGGTTGACGATTTCTACCTTGGCCATCCGGACGACATCTATGACGAAGCCTGCGGCCTGCGTCCCGCCATCCGTGCGGAGCAGCTGCGCCTGGATGCATCGGAAAAGACCATCGCCATTGCAAAAGCCGGTTATATGCCGTCACTTTCCCTCAGCGCCGGACTTGGTACTAATTATTACTCCAACTATGGCGGGAAAGGCTTCTGGGACCAGATGAACGACAACTTCAGCCAGTATATAGGGCTGTCGCTTAATATCCCCATCTTCAACAAGTTCTCCACGCGCAACCAGGTGCGGAGCGCGGAACTTAACCGTACCGCCCAGAAGGTGCGCCTCCGCCAGGTGCAGCAGCAGCTGTACAAGGAAATCCAGCAGGCCTGGAACGGAGCCGTGGCCGCCCGCGCCAAATACGACGCCTCTATGATGGCCGCAGACGCGGCCCAGGATGCATTTGACCTGGTCCAGGCCAAGTACGAGAACGGCAAGGCCACCATCACGGAGTTCAACGAATCCCGTTCCCAGATGCTCAAGACCCGCTCGGACGCCATCCAGGCCACATACGAGTATGTCTTCCAGACCCGCCTTGTGAACTTCTACCGCGGCGGCACCATCAACCTGTAGGCAATTTCCGGAAATATTGCTATCTTTGTACGATATGTACAAGATACTGGACAAGATAAATTCGCCGGAAGAGCTCAGGAAGCTTTCTCGTAAGAAGTTGCCGGAGCTGTGCAGTGAGATAAGGGACTATATGGTAAAGTGTTGCGCGGAGAATCCCGGGCACCTTGGCTCCAGCCTGGGGGCAGTGGAACTCATCACCGCGCTTCATTATGTCTATGACACTCCCAAGGACAAGCTGGTCTTTGACGTAGGCCATCAGGCCTATGCCCACAAGATTCTCACCGGGCGCAAGGAGGCCTTCAAGGAGAATCGCAAAAAGGACGGCATAAGCGGCTTCCCCAAGATGGCGGAAAGCCAGTACGATGCCTTTGGCGCCGGCCATTCATCTACGTCCATATCCGCTGCACTGGGTTACGCGGAAGCTGCAAGGATCAAGGGATCCGATGAAAAGGCGGTAGCCATAATTGGCGACGGCGCCCTCTCCGGCGGCCTGGCTTTCGAGGGCCTCAACAACGCCGGTAGTTCCAAGGCCAATATTTTGGTTGTCCTCAACGACAACAACATATCCATTGACGAAGCCCGCGGAGGCATACACAACTACCTCCTCAAGGTCACCACGTCTTCTACCTACAACCGCGTCAAGAATAGCATCTGGAACCGCCTCAAGGAAGGCCGGTTCAGGCAGTGGATGCAGAAGATAGTTGTGGACACCAAGTCCAATCTGGTGCGTAAAAGCGGCGGTGCCGTGTTCGAGGCCATGGGATTCCGCTACTTCGGCCCCGTGGACGGCAACGACATAGATGCGGTGGTGGCCGTATTGGAGCGCCTAAAGAAACTCCACGGTCCGCGTATCGTCCATCTCATTACCAAGAAGGGTAAGGGCTATGCCCCTGCAGAGGCGGATCCTGTTACATGGCATGCTCCGGGAAGGTTCAATCCCGTCACCGGTGAGAGAATCAAGACCGTATCGGCAAAAGACAGGTACCAGGACGTGTTCGGACATGTGCTGGTGGAGCTGGCAAAGCTGGATCCCAAGGTGGTGGGAATCACTCCCGCCATGGCCACAGGCTGTGGCATGAACCAATTCCAGGCGGCGTTCCCGGAGAGGTTTTTCGACGTTGGAATCGAGGAGGGTCACGCTGTAACGTTCAGCGCAGGCCTTGCCGCAGCGGGCATGAAGCCTTTCTGCAACATCTACTCCTCCTTCTCCCAGAGAGCATACGACAATATCATACACGATGTGGCCCTGCAGAAGCTTCCCGTGGTCCTTTGCTTCGACCGCGGAGGCCTGGTAGGGGAAGACGGCGCAACGCATTGCGGTGCCTTTGACCTTGCCGCATACAGGAGCATTCCCGGGGCGGTGGTGGCTGCTCCGTCCGATGAAATCGAGCTCAAGAACCTCATGTACACGGCTCTGAGCCTCAAGGAAGGCCCTATTATTATAAGGTACCCGCGCGGGTACGGTGAGGGCACGCCCTGGAAGGAATCGGCCTTTGAGGAACTCCCGGTGGGGAAGGGCCGCAAGCTACTGGACGGAAAGGGTATGGCCGTTCTGGCCCTTGGTCCCGTTGCCAACAGGGCGCTGGAGGCTGCAAAGCGTCACAAGACGGATTACTGGAGCTGCCCGGCAGTGTACGATATGCGTTATCTGAAGCCCCTGGATGCAGACATCATGGAGGAAGCTGCAAAGTACAAGATCATCGTCACCGTGGAGGACGGAACCGTGAAGGGAGGCCTCTTTGGAGCGGTGAGCGAATACTTCGCCGGCCGGGCCGATGCCCCTGTAATCAAGGCAGTTGGCATTCCGGACAGGTTCATCCCTCAGGCCTCAAGAGACCAGCAGATGCAGGAGTGCGGCCTTGACACGGAGAGCCTCTTCGACCTTTTCATCGCGATGATGAAAAATATTTAAAAATCTTTTGGTGAATTCAAAAAAAGTACCTACCTTTGCAGTCCTTTCAGCGATTGAAGGATTCAACGAGCGCCGATATAGCTCAGTTGGCCAGAGCACGTGATTTGTAATCTCGGGGTCGTGGGTTCGAATCCCTCTATCGGCTCAAAGGAGCTTTGAAATACTGAAAAGCTTAATGGGAGGTTCGCATAGTGGCAATTGCGGCGGACTGTAAATCCGCTCCCTCAGGGTTCGGTGGTTCGAGTCCACCTCCTCCCACTCCTTCTTCGAAGGCCTGCGGAGTTTTTGTGCAAGCCGAGTGAAAAGAAAACTTGTTTACTTTTCCGAGGCGCAGCCAAAAAACCCGACTTTTTTTCGGAGAAAAAAAGGCGGAAGTAGCTCAGTTGGTAGAGCATCAGCCTTCCAAGCTGAGGGTCG
>CAMJJZ010000050.1 GCA_946406275.1 uncultured Bacteroidales bacterium
CGCACGGAGATTCCGCCGGCCTGCGGCCGTCGCTATCTCTTAAGGCTCCTTAATAGTAGATCAAACATATTGGCATCCCGGACCTTCGGTCCTCTGGTGCTTTTTCGCTGAATGGCCCTTATGAAAGCGAGCTTTCAACGGACCATCCATCAAAAAAGCACCGCAGCTACGCTGCGATGCCAAATGTTTGCGGAGAGACCGAGATTCGAACTCGGGATACGCTTTTGGCGTATACACGCTTTCCAGGCGTGCCTCTTAAGCCACTCGAGCATCTCTCCAATGTGACTCTTGAAAAAACGGGACTGCAAAGATACAAACAATTTCTTATTTTGCAAATGATAGAATTGGAATTGACGGAGATATTTGCCATCTTTGCATTCCTATGAAGAGATTGAGTACAATCGTTATAGCGGCAGCGTCCATTCTGGCATGCCTTACGGCAAAAGCCCAGGGCGGCGCAGACGCACTTCCATTTGTTAGAACAGACTTTGGCCCGGCTCTCACCGGAACGGCGGGCGCTGCGGTGGCAACCGCGGAGGCGGGACCGTGGGGCGTTTTCAGGAATGCAGCGGCAATGGCATTTCCGGGGTGTCTTCAGGGAGTGGCGGGAGAGTTCCGCATTACTGACGGCAATGCCGGTTTCAGCGGCGCCGGAATGGCTAAGCTTATGAACAACAAGCTTTGCATGGGTGCCGGCATTTCCTATCTTGGAGGTGACACGATTGGAGATTACAGGACGCATAATTTCATGCTCTCATCAGGCTTTGCATACGGCCTCACGGAGAGTCTTTCACTTGGCGTCAACGCCCGTTTTGCCAACCAGAGCCTCACGGAAAGCATTTCTTATAAAGGTGTAAGTTTTGACTTCAACGCGCTGGCAAAAGTGGCGGATGCAATGACGGTTACGCTTGGCTTATCGGCCTTGGGGAACAAGGTGGAATCTGCATCCGGGATGGCCTACGCGCAGCCCGCAAACGTCTATGCGGGAGCGGAATATGTCTATGGCTTCGAAAACAACAAACTGGCTGTAGATGCAATGGCAGAGTATTATTTCTCCGGCAACTACGGAGCGGCCGTGGGCGCTTCTTTCACATACGACGGCATGGTTACGGCCAGGGCTGGCTACCGCTATGCAAGCCAGGGGTGCGTGCTGCCGTCTCATTTTTCTCTGGGCCTGGAGGGAAGGTTTGGCAGTTTTGCCGTGAATGCCAGCTTCTCCAAAATGCCCACTTTCAACATTTTCTGCGCAGGGGCAGGATTCTATTTTTAAGGAACTATGACCATTAATCTGGACAAAAAGGAAATCCCGGTGCTCCTTCTCACCGGCTATCTGGGCAGCGGCAAGACAACGCTGCTGAACCGCATTCTTGCAAACGAGAAAGGAATCAAGTTCGCCGTCATCGTGAACGATATTGGCGAGGTTAACATAGACGCCAGCCTAATAGAGCAGGGCGGCGTGGTGGGCCAGACGGACAGTTCCCTGGTGGCCCTCCAGAACGGCTGCATATGCTGCACCCTCAAGATGGACCTGGTCCAGCAGATTGCGGAGCTTACACAGGCCCGGAAGTTCGACTACATTGTGATCGAGGCCTCCGGCATCTGCGAGCCCGCTCCCATAGCCCAGACCATAAGCACCATCCCGGCCCTGGGGCCCCAGTATATGCTTGGGAACCTCCCGTACGTGGACTGCATATGCACCGTGGTGGACGCCCTCCGCATGAAGGACGAGTTTGAAGGCGGCTCCGCCCTCCAGAAGGACGATATAGGCGACGACGACCTTGAGCGCCTGGTAATAGAGCAGATTGAATTCTGCAACATCGTCCTCCTTAACAAGGCCGCAGAGGTGACTGCCGATGAACTGGGAAAGCTCCGCGGCATAGTGAAAACCATCAACCCCGGCGCCCGCGTACTGGAGTGCAACTACGGCGACGTGGACCTCTCTGAGCTGGTCTACACCGGCATGTTCAACTTTGACGAGGTTGCCACCTCCGCCGCCTGGATAGCCGCCATCGAGGGAGAGGAGGATGAGGACCATGAGGCCGAAGGCGAAGCCCTGGAGTATGGAATTGACACCTTCGTGTGGAACCGCCGTCCGGCAATGTCGCTCAACAGGTTTGACGATATGATAGCCCGGAAATGGCCCTCCAACATTATCAGAGCCAAGGGTATATGCTATTTCTCCGACAAGCCGGACCAGTGCTGGCTCTTTGAGCAGGCCGGCCGCCAGAAGACTATCCGCGAGGCCGGGCTCTGGTTCGCCACCATGCCGGAGGACGAACTCCAGGACATGATGATGCGCGACAAGAACCTCCGCAGGGACTGGGATCCGGTTTACGGAGACCGCATGCAGAAGATTGTCTTCATAGGCCAGAACCTGGACAAGAAAGCACTTGCAGCCCTGATGGACAGCTGTTTGGAGCAGTAAGCCGAAACACATCGCAACTACAAAATGGACGGATATGCTACCAGCGTGGAGCATATCTGTCTGTTTTTTATTATATTTGTAGGAAACTATAACTTAATAGACAACAATGGGAAACCTTGAATCCATTCTTGGCCGTTTTGCCATAGAAGGAAAGATCAAAGAAGTGAAGCCTCTTGGCAACGGACTCATCAACGACACCTACAAAGCAGTAACCGAGGGCTCCGCCCCGGACTATGTCCTCCAGAGAATCAACAACGCCATCTTCCAGGACGTGGACCTTCTGCAGCACAACATCGACGCAGTTACCCGTCACATAAGGAAAAAGCTGGAAGCCGCCGGAGAGAAGGATCTGGACCGCAAAGTCCTCCGTTTCGTCCCCCTCAAGGACTCCCCCAAGACATATTATCTTGAGGACGGTAAATACTGGAGAGTATCCGTGTTCATCCCGGACGCTTTCACGTACGACACCGTAGACCCCAAGTACTCCTGCTTCGCCGGTGAGGCCTTCGGCCGTTTCGAGGCCCAGCTCGCGGACATCCCGGACACCCTTGGAGAAACCATCCCGGACTTCCACAACATGGAACTCCGCGCCCGCCAGCTGGAAGAGGCCGTGGCCGCCAACAAGGCCGGTAGGCTTGCAGATCCGGAGGTTCAGAGCATCCTTGCGGAAATGCGTGAGCACATGGAAGAAATGTGCCTTGCAGAGCGCCTGCACAGGGAAGGCAAGCTCCCCAAGCGCATCTGCCACTGCGACACCAAGGTGAACAACATGATGTTCGACGCCCAGGGCCGCGTGCTCTGCGTCATAGACCTTGACACAGTGATGCCCAGCTTCGTGTTCTCCGACTTCGGAGACTTCCTCCGCACCGCCGCCAACGCTGTGGCTGAGGACGATCCCGCTATCGAGAAGGTTGCCTTCAGGAAAGATATCTTCGAGGCCTTTGCAAAGGGTTACGTCAAGGAGGCATCGGCCTTCCTCACTCCGCTGGAGAAGGAAAACCTCCCCTACGGCACCCTCCTGTTCCCCTTCATGCAGGCCGTCCGCTTCTTCGCAGACTACCTGAACGGAGACACCTACTACAAGATCAAGTACCCGGAGCACAACCTGGTTCGCACCCGTAACCAGATGGCCCTGTTCCACAGCGTACTTGCCAACATGGATTACATGAAAAAGTATATAGCATCGTTATGAAAAAGATTCTGACCGTAATGGCCTTCGCGGCCATGCTGTTTGCCTGCTGCCCCAAGCAGGCCGTGATCAAGACCAAAGTTCCCCCGCGCCCGGCCGGCCAGCAGGACATGCTGCTCTTTGCAGCAGATCCCATTGAGGATGTAGGCATCGGCATCGTGGGTCTGGGAGACCGCGGTTCAGGTGCCGTACGCCGCCTTTCCTATGTGCCCGGCAGCCACATCGCAGCCATCTGCGACGTAGAACCGGACAGGGCGGAAAAGAACCTCAAGTTCCTCCAGGAGCAGCGCGGCATGACCACCAAGATCTACGCCGGTGACGAGGAAATCTACAAGCAGCTCTGCGAAGATCCGGACGTTGACCTCGTGTACATCTGCACGGACTGGATCCATCACGTCCCCGTGGCTCTCTATGCCATGGAGCACGGCAAGCACGTTGCCCTGGAAGTTCCCTCCGCAGAAACCCTCCAGGCCTGCTGGGACCTCGTGAACACATCCGAGCGCACCCGTCAGCACTGCATCATCCTTGAGAACTGCTGCTACGACTTCTTCGAGCTCACCGCCCTTGAAATGGCAAGGCAGGGTGTGTTTGGTGAAGTCATCCACGCAGAAGGTTCATATCATCACAACCTTGATCCTTACTGGGACAAGTACTGGCACAACTGGCGCCTGGACTTCAACCAGAAGCATCGCGGAGACCTCTATCCCACCCACGGCTTCGGTCCCGTCTGCCAGGCTCTGAACATCCACCGCGGAGACCGTCTCACCACCCTCACCGCAATGGACACGGATCCTTTCAACGGTCCCAAGCTTGTTGAAAAACGCACTGGAGAGCCTTGCACGGACTTCCAGAACGGTGACGTAACCATGACCATGCTCCGTACCGCAAAGGGCAAGACCATCCTCATCGAGCACGATGTGATGACTCCCCGCCCGTACAACCGCATGTACCAGCTGGTGGGCACTGACGGCTATGCCGGCAAGTATCCCGTGGGCCAGGTCTGCCTCCGTACCGCTCCCGCAGAAAACGTTGACTACGAAGACCTTGAGTTTGAGAAAGTCTACGAAGGAGAGGAGCTCGATGCTCTCATGGCAAAGTACCGCAGCCCCATCCTCACCCCTGAGCTTGAGGAAACCGCAAAGACCGTGGGCGGCCACGGCGGAATGGACTTCATCATGGACTACCGCGTGGTCTACTGCCTCAACAACGGTCTTCCCATGGACATGGACGTCTATGACCTTGCAGAGTGGTGCTGCGTAACCGAACTCTCCAGGATTTCCCTGGAAAACGGCGGCGCACCCGTTGAAGTTCCTGACTTCACCCGCGGCGCATGGGACAAGATAGACGGCTTCAGCTACGCTTTCGCAAAGTAGGTCAAAAGCCTTTGGAGTAAAACCGGGACGCCCGACAGGGCATCCCGGTTTTCATTTTTAATGAAAAAGTAGTATCTTTGTAGGCTTATTGACAATAAATAAACCCGCAATATGAAGAAAATCTTAACGGTTCTTACGTGCATCCTGCTGTCGCTGACAGCCCTCGCACAGTCCGTAAACATGCTGTCCATGGCCCGCGCAGAACTTGCCAAGCGCGGCCTTGAAGAGAATGAAGTCCGTGCCCGCCTCATGGAAGAGGGCATAGACGTAGACGCAATTCCGCCCACTGAGTACGCCGCTTACCAGAGCCGCGTAATGGACGTCCTAAACAAACTGCAGGCAGAAAAGGCCGGCGCTGGCGTTGTTGCAAACGCCAATCAGCAGACCTATGGTCCGGAAGTCACTTCCGGTTCCGCTCTTCCCAGGACAACGGTGGACGAAGCCGTGGCAGAGAACAACATAGTAACCACTCTGGATAGCGTCAATGTAGCCACCACCGTGGGCAACGAAATCTACGGCCACTCACTGTTCACCGGCAAGACCATGGAGGTTTTCCGTACCACGGACGGCGCCATCGCCCCTGAGACATACGTCCTTGGAGAGGGCGACGAAGTCCATATCTCCATATTCGGATCGTCCCAGACAGAGATTCACCAGCGCATTGGTGCAGACGGCTCCATCCAGCCTACAGGCGCTACCAAGATTTTCCTCAAGGGCATGACCCTGGCACAGGGACGCAAGGCCATCATCTCCAAACTGGCCCAGCACTACTCCTTCCGCCAGGACCAGATTGCCGTCACCATCACCACGGCCCGTACCATTTCCGTAAGCATTTACGGTGAGGTAGGCGTGCAGGGCGGCTTCACCCTGAGCGCACTCAACACCGCATTCAACGCCCTGGCGGCTGCAGGCGGCCCCACCGAGATGGGTTCCATCCGCAACATCCAGCGTTCCCGCGGCGGCAAAACCTCCCGTCTGGACCTTTACAAGTACATGAGGGGAGAAATCAAGGATGTACCTTATGACCTCCAGAACAACGATGTCCTCTTTGTTCCCGTGGCTCAGACCATAGTCACCGTTGAAGGTGCCGTAAGGCGCCCCATGCGCTATGAGATGGCTGAAGGTGAAACCATCAAGGACCTCATCGAGTATGCCGGCGGCCTCGAGGACAACGCCCTCAAGGACTTCGTACAGGTTGAGCGCAGGGAAAACGGAGAACTCAAGTTCCTGGAGTACAACCTTGCCAATATCCTTTCCGGTGGCCAGAAGGTGGTTCTCGCACCTGGAGACATCGTCCGAGTAAAGGCATCGGACCGTCCCATGGAGAACTACGTATCCATTGAAGGAGACGTCTACTACGGCGGAAACTTCGACATAGAAGGCAACCGCAGCCTCAAGGGCCTGCTGGACAAGGCAAAGCCCCGCTACACCGCAAGGACGGACTATGTCTTCGTAGAGCGCACCAAACCGGACGAGACCGTAGAGGTTCTCACAGTTCCCTTCCCTGGTGTAAACGGCAATCCGGACTTCACGCTGCAGGAAAGGGATGCTGTCCGCGTTCTGGAACTGGCATCGTACCGTGACACTGAATACATCGCCGTTAGCGGCCAGGTCCGCAAACCTTTCTCCAAGGAGTTCGGCCTCAACGACCGCATGACCGTGGGTCAGGCAATCGAATATGCCGGCGGCCTCAGGCCCAGCGTATATCCCGTGGCATACATCTTCCGCAAGGACGTCACCAATCCGGACAAGAAGCAGTACATCCCCGTTTCCCTGGAGAGCGGCGCAGACACCCCTCTGCAGCCCGGCGACAGCCTCAACGTCTACGACAACACCACCTACACCAACATTGGTGAACTCCGCATAAGCGGAGCCGTGAAGAACCCCGTCAATATCTCTTTCGACTCCGACGTCACCGTCCACGACCTCATCTCCATGGCCGGCGGCTTCACCGTGGGTGCAGCTTATGACATGGTTCAGGTGTTCCGCATGAACATCTCCAAGAAGGACGAGGTCAAGTTCGACACCATCATCCTCACCGTAGACGAAAACTACAATCCTGTAGATCCCACCTTCCACCTCCAGCCGTATGACCATGTGGTAGTCCGTATGACTCCTAACTTCACCCACGGCCGTACTGTTGAAATCAACGGCAGGGTCAAGTACCCCGGCGTGTACGTGATTGAAGACAACCGCACCACGCTGTCGGAAATCATCAAGATTGCAGGCGGCCTCCTGGATGATGCCAGCCCGTACAGCACTCTCTTCCGTACCTACAACAACCGCGGAAACATTGCCGTGAACCTCAAGGACATGAAGAAGCATCTGGGCAATAACTCGTACGATCCCATCGTCATGGACGGCGACGTGGTTAACGTGATCCGTATGGAGAACACCGTTACCATCCGTGAGCTCGGAACCCGTATGGCCCAGTACGTTCCGGATGAATTCTCCTCCACTTCCAAGACCCTTGTATACCAGGGCGGCCGCTCGGCCAAGTGGTACATCGACAACTACGCCGGAGGTCTTGTGCGTGCTGCAGACCGCAGGAGCCTTACCGTCACCCTGCCCAACTATCAGACCATCGGCACCAAGCGCGTCCTGGGCGTCCGCATCTACCCCAAGGTGGAACCCGGCAGCACAGTGACCGTAAGCATCGACCAGAAGAAACAGGAAGAACTTGAGAAACCCAAGGAGAAGGTGGACTGGGAGAGGATAGCTTCCAGCTCACTCTCAACCCTTACCTCCATCGTCTCCATGGTTCTCCTCATCGAACGACTCAACTAGCATGGACCAGAACTACAACTACAACAACCCCCAGGAAGAGGAAGAGGGCATAGACATTATGGCTCTCCTCAAGGGCCTTTGGGACGGACGCAAGACCATCATCATTGTAACCGCCGTGTTCATCGTGCTTGGCCTTGTGGCGGCCCTCACCATGAAGCGCACATACAATGTGAGCACAACCATGGTGCCCCAGATGAACTCCCGTTCAAGTTCTTCCCTGGGCAGCCTGGCGGCCCTTGCCGGAATAGACCTCAGCTCCATGAACAACGCCGGCGGAGACCTTTCCCCGCTGGTTTATCCCCAGATTGTGAACAGCGTTCCTTTCCGCAGGGAACTCATATACACCCCCCTTCACTACCAGAAGGCGGATACGGCCGTGAGCATGTACACCTACTTCAAGGAGTACACCAAGCCCACTGTGATGGGAACCGTGCTCAAGTATACCATCGGCCTTCCCGGAGTAATCATGAAAGCTATCCGCGGAGAAAAGCCTGACATGGTTCTCCCCGCCAGTGAAGGAGAAGCGGACAACGA
>CAMJJZ010000051.1 GCA_946406275.1 uncultured Bacteroidales bacterium
ATGACGGTGCAGGAACGTCAGCGACGATGGCATCACCGGGGACGACGGTGAGTTCGGGGGCGGGGGTGGATTTGGCGACGGGCGCCACGGAAGGAAGTTCGGGCTTTGAGGGCCAGAGGAAGAACACGGCGGAGACGGCGGCGGCTGCAAGGAGGGCCCCTCCTGCATACCACCAGGCCACAAGTACGTGGCGCTTTTTGGGCGCGATCCCGGCCTGGACTGCGTCCCACAGTCCTTCCGGTTCGGCTTCCGTGAAGTCCTCAAGGAGGTCAGGAAGCTTGTCTGTCCAGTCTTTATTGCTCATGTTCTTTGATGTAGTTCTTTATGTTCCTTGCCAGCATGGCCCTTGCGCGGAAGAACTGCGATGCCGACGAATCTTCTTTTATGCCAAGCAGGGAAGCTATCTCCCTGTGGGATTTCTTTTCAAATACAAACAGATTGAAAACAGTCCTGTAGCCATCCGGGAGGGCTTTTATCATCTCCTGGACCACGGCCGGAGGGATCTGCGGGAGGGTGGGCTCATCGTCCTCAGATATGTCCGGGAGGTCGTCCACGAAATTGAGCCGGGAGGAGGTGCGGAGGTATTTGAGGGAATCGTTCACCACTATGCGGGTGATCCAGGCCTTTACGCTCCCCTCTCCCCTGTACTCAAAGCGGTCCAGGCTCTGGAAAACTTTGATGAAGGCTTCCTGAAGGATGTCCTTGACGTTGGTGCGGTCTACCACATAGCGGAAGCACACCGCAGTAAGATACCCTGCGTAACGCTCGTAAAATGAGCGCATTCCGGCAGGGTCCCCGCTGCGGGCAAGCCCAAGCAGTTCAAGTTCCGTCAGTTCATTCCCTGGTCTTGAACCTGAACGTCCGTTCCAAGACCTTTCCTTCAAGCGATTTCCATTTTAAACTAAGCGGTATGTATTCTCCTCCCGTATCCGGAAGCGAGTTTATATCAAAACAGACCAAGCCGTCGAACTTCTCTTCCATGAGGTCTCCATGGGAGTCCTGCAGCAGCACCAGACTATAAGGATTTGAAGGGTCCGCACCCTTGAGAAGGCGGAACGAGTGCTGGACTCCGGCGCTCCCCCACCAGGTGTCGTAATGTACCGTGAGATAGCCGTCCTCTACGGTGGTCATCCAGTCGTCAATGACGTCCAGGGCATCTTTTACGCCATCCCACTGGGGTTCGGAGCCGGATGAAACCGTGCCTTCCTCTATGGGCTCTGCCCACTCCACAGAGCATGTATAGGGATAACTTCCCGTACGCCTTTCCCAGACTACTGCGTCGCAGAATACCCTTTCCATTCTGGTGTAGGATTCCTGATAATTGGCAGGATATACCAGGATGTCGTCCGTGAGCTGAAAAAATACCGTGTCCGTGGCTGATTTCTTGACAGTGACAATTGCCATGTACTCACCGGTATAAGCATCCTTCTCACCCTCCTGGGCATAGTTGCCGCTTTCGGGGCCCCAGTAATCCTCCTTATCCATTGACGCCGAACAGGACGCCAGGGCCAGTGATGCAAGCAGTATATTAAGGTATCTTCTCATTTACACGTCTTTTCAATCCATAAACCCGGAATTAGGGTAATCTTGCACGAAGATAAAAACATTTTTTTACTAACTTTGTACAACCTAAATCTTTTTGGCATATGGCATATACTGAAACAAGCAGAACAAGCTATGGAAAGCGCCTGGGCAATTCACTGGGCGGTATCTTTACCGGTATAATCCTTTTCATTGCGGGAACCATACTGGTGTGGTGGAACGAAGGCCGTGCAGTAAAGACCTCCAAGATGCTTAAGGAGGCTCAGGGCCAGGTGGTTGAGATGGTGGACATCTCTACGGTTGATCCTGCCTTCGAGGGCAAGCTTATCCACGCCACAGGCTTTGCAAACACCACGGACTCGCTGTTCGACTCCCAGTTCAAGGTGGGCGCAAGGGCCATCGCCTTAAAGCGTAACGCAGAGTATTATCAGTGGGTGGAGCACGCCACGTCTGAGACCAAGGACAAGATTGGCGGCGCCCAGGAAACCACAACAACCTATACATATGACCTCCAGTGGGTTCCCAGTCCTATTTCATCGGCAGAATTCCATGATCCGGACTATCGTGGGGAGAATTCCGTGAAGCAGAACGTGGAAGACCTTGCCCTGTACGCCAAGGACGTCACCTTCGGGGCATATAAGCTGAGCCCTGCGCAGATATCGTCCATTAGCGGAGACGTGCCGCTGGCAGTGAACGGTGAATCCAATGTGATTTACGTAGGCGAGGACCCTTCTAAGCCCGATATCGGAGACGTCCGCATCACCTTTACCAAGGTTCTGCCGGCGGAGGTGAGCATTGTGGCCACCGTACAGGGAAACAGCTTTGTCCAGTTCGTAGCCAAGTCCGGGAAGCAGTTCTCCGCCCTCAGGATGGGTAACGTGCCCCAGGAGCAGATATTCGAGAGCGCTCACGCCTCCAACAAGCTTCTGCTGTGGGTTCTCAGGATTCTGGGATTCTTTATAATAATGGCCGGCCTCAGGAGTATCGTAAGCATAGTGGAGACCCTCTTCAAGGTTCTGCCTTTCCTTGCCAACATCATTGGCTGGGGAGTTGGCCTGGTATGCGGCCTGGTGGCGTTTGTATGGACTCTGCTGGTAGCCGCAGTTACCTGGGTGGCATACCGGCCGGTTGTAGCAATAGCGCTGCTGGCAATAGCCGGAGTGGCTATCTGGTACTTCGCAACGCATAAGAAACCATCAACTCCAGCAGAAGCTCCGCAGGCATAATCTGTGTTTTTTGTATAAAACGAACTTAATTATGATATCTTTTACCTGCGATTACAATGAAGGCGCGCATCCGGAAATCCTGAAGCGCCTGGCGGAGACCAATCTGCAACAGGAACCCGGCTACGGGGACGACTGCTTTACCCAAAGCGCCATTGCAAAGATACGGGAAGCCACCGGCTGCCCCCATGCCCATGTAACACTTCTTGTTGGCGGCACCCAGACCAATGCCACCGTCATAGACGCCGTCCTCCCCCACTATGGCGCCGTAATCGCAGTGGAAACCGGCCACATTGCCGTTCACGAGTCAGGTGCCATTGAATTCTGCGGCCACAAGGTAATCACCCTCCCCGCCCACAAGGGCAAGATGGACCCTGCAGAACTAAAGGCATACCTGGAAAAGTATTACGCCGATCCCACATGGCCCCACATGGCCCACCCCGGAATGGTGTACATCTCCTTCCCTACGGAATATGGCACCATATATACAAAGGAAGAATTAAAGGCCATCAAAGCCACCTGTGAAAAGTACAGCATGCCGCTGTTCATAGACGGAGCCCGCCTTGGCTACGGTCTTGCCAGCCCTGCTGCGGATATTACCCTGCAAGAGCTGACCGGTCTCTGCGACGTTTTCTACATTGGCGGCACCAAGGTTGGCGCGCTGTGCGGAGAGGCCGTAGTCTTCCCCCGCGGAAATGCCCCCAAACACTTCTTTACCATAGTCAAGCAGCACGGCGCCCTCATGGCAAAAGGCCGCCTGCTGGGCATTCAGTTCGATACCCTCTTCACGGACGGGCTATATATGAAAATAGCCCGCAATGCCATCCAGATGGCCATGGAACTGAAAAAGGTATTCTCGAAAAAAGGATACCCCTTCTACACGGACTCCCCCACCAACCAGCAGTTCCCCATCCTCACCGGTGAGCAGATGGCAAAACTGGAAGGGAAGGTACTTTACGAGGTCTGGGAGGCCCTTCCTGACGGCCGCGCCGTCACCCGCTTTGCTACAAGCTGGGCAACGGCGCCGGAGCATATTCAGGAACTTGAAGCCCTGCTTTAGAGTTCTTTGTGAGAGGTGCCAAGACGGGCCTCAGCCACATTCATAATATAGTCGCCGGTCTTTTCGAACTCACCAATGAGGTCCATGAAGACCGTGCCGTTGTCGTAGCTGTAGACGTGGTTGTCAACGTCGGAGATGGTCTTCTGCTTGAGATAGTTGCGGCACTCGTTTATGCGGCCTTCAATCTCCTGGGACACTTCAATGTCGTAGTCTTTCTTCTGGCCGGAGAGGATTTCGTTCATCCTCAGAAGGGCCTCTTCCACAAGGTGGTACATATCGTGCAGGGATGCGGTCTGGGCATCGCCGAACACTATCTTGTTCTCCCTCTTGCGGCGGAAGGTGCGGGCCACGTTGAAGAAGCTGTCGCCGATGGATTCCAGCTCCCCTATCTCACGGAGCATGGCGCGGATCTTGGCCTTGGTATCATCGGACAGATGGGCCTCACCTACCTCTCCGAGGTAACGGCCTATGCTGTTTTCCATGCGGTCGCTCATGTCCTCGTACTTCTCAATGCGCTCGAAAACCTTGAGGAAATCATCGTCCGAAGACTTGTACAGGTCCCGCAGGAGGTCGAACATCTTGAGCATGCGCTCGCTGAAAACCACAATCTCCTTCTGTGCCTGGAAGACGGAAAGTTCCGGAGTCTTCATGATACCGGCGCGGATGAACTCCAGGCGGAACTCGTCCTCCTGCTCCGCCTTCTTTGGCTTGATCAGGAAGCAGACAAGTTTTTCTATCTGAGGCACGAACCAGATGAGGACGCTGGTGTTGATGACGTTGAAAGCGGTATGGAAGGTGGCCAGTGCAAAGGAGAGCTGCGTAGCGGTCTGGGCGTCGGCATAGGGATCCATTCCAACGATTCCGCAGACCATCTTCACGAAGGGGAAGAACACCGCCAGCACCCACAGGACGCCGAATACGTTGAACACCAGGTGGGCAAGTGCCGTCCGGCGCGCCTGCGTATTTGCGCTCATGGCCGCCAGGTTTGCGGTAAGCGTGGTGCCGATATTCTCACCCATCACAAGGGCGATACCCTGGAAGATTGTGATTGCACCGGTAGAGCACAGCACCATGGTTATGGCCATGAGGGCGGCCGAGCTCTGCACCATTGCGGTAAGGATTGTGCCTATGAGAAGGAACAGCAGTATGG
The DNA here is from genome assembly GCA_946406275.1 of uncultured Bacteroidales bacterium. Next base: position 4,976 of record CAMJJZ010000051.1, read on the forward strand.
TTCCATAGTTTGTGCCGAAGCTGGCAAAGAAGTTCACCACTGCCGGCTTGCTGGCAAGATCCATCTCTATGCCCGTCTCCTTGAGCATGCCAAGGGCGAACAGGAGGAAGGAAAGGCCGAAGAGGAAATCTCCCAGGTAGCGGTGCTTACCCAGCTGGATAAGGACAATACCAATAAGAAATGCCGCCCACACAACCATGGTAATGTTGAAGGAGAATCCAGCAGACATAATCCAGGCGCTCATTGTGGTGCCTATGTTAGCTCCCATGATTACCGATATAGCCTGCGCAAGGGTAAGCAGCGATGCGTTCACGAACGACACCGTCATCACGGTGGTTGCTGCCGATGACTGTACGGCCACGGTCACAAGCGCACCTGTGAGGACGCCCGAAACGCGGTTTGTAGTCATTTTGCCAAGGAGGTGACGCAGCTGTGGACCGGCCATTTTCTGGAGGGCTTCACTCATCACCTTCATGCCGTAGATGAGGAGGGCGATGGAGCCCAGGAGTTTTAGTACAATGAGCATAGGTGCAATTTTTACCAATACAAATATAGTCAGAAAAAACCAAAATTGCTATATTTGTAAACAAAACACTGAAACTATGAGAATGGATGGCAGGCGTGAGAGCCACAATGTAGAAGACCGCCGCGGTCTCAGCGGCGGCGGAAAAGCCGGAATAGGCATCGGCGGCATAGCCGTAGTTGCAATCATTACGCTTCTGATGGGCGGCAACATAGGCGACGTTTTCCGCAACGTCCAGAGCGTTGGCGGAATCGGCTCCGCCACGGAAGCCTCCTACGAGCCCACTGCAGAGAACGAGGCCCTTGCAAAGTTCTCCCGCCAGATTCTTGCCTCAACGGAAGACGTCTGGGGCAGCTATTTCCGTAAAAACGGCTTCGGGGAATACCAGAACCCCACCCTGGTGCTTTACACCGGCACCACCTCCACCTCCTGCGGCACCGGCCAGGCGGCAATGGGCCCCTTCTACTGCTCTGCAGACCAGAAGCTCTACATAGACCTAAGTTTCTTCTCCAGCATGAAGTCCCAGCTTGGAGCGGACGGAGACTTTGCTTATGCCTATGTTATAGCCCATGAGGTTGGCCACCATGTCCAGAACCTCCTTGGAACCCTTGGCCAGGCCCACCAGCAGATGGCCCGCATGAGCAAGACGGACTCTAACCGAATGAGCGTAAGGATAGAGCTCCAGGCCGACTTCTATGCCGGCGTCTGGGCCCACTATGAGAATTCCATGTTCACCTCCATAGAGGACGGGGACCTTGAGGAAGCCATACGCTGCGCATCCGTAATCGGGGACGATTACCTCCAGAAAAAGTCCCAGGGCTACGCCGTGGAGGAATCCTTCACCCACGGCACCGCCGCCCAGCGCATGCGCTGGCTAAAGAAAGGCATGCAGACGGGCGATGTGAGACAGGGCAACACATTCCAGCTCCAGGACAATCAGCTTTAACGCTTTGAATAAAAGGAAAAGAAGGCGGCCTTCAAATGGCTGCCTTCTTTGTGTAGGGACGATCGGATTCGAACCGATGACCTCTTCAATGTGACTGAAGCGCTCTAAACCAGCTGAGCTACGCCCCTGTAAAAAACGGGACTGCAAATGTAGTACAATTTGTTTTCATTTGCAATAGTTGTCCCGTTTTTTCGGTTCATGCTACTCTATCTCGATACCGCCGTCATAGGTGTTATCGGTCTCCCAAGGTTCAAGTGAGGTTACAACCTCAATTTCCTCAGGCGAGTGTACCAGGATGGTGAACACATAACGCTTACCTGCCTCAAAGCCGTTAGCGGGCTTGGTAAGGGTAAGGTCGATGTCCTCCGTGGTATCCTGGTTGGGAACGTGGAACTTGATAGTAGCCACGAGGTCCTCTGTGTTATTTGCAGCGTCCTCAACGGCGGTAGGAAGAACCAGGAGAGGCTCACCGTAGTCAGCGCCGTTGCCGTCGTTGTACTGAGGGAAGTAGTAATCTCCGGATGCGACAGGAGTGGCCGGTGCCCAAGGAAGGGTGGGATTGACCACATTCTGCACAGTTATGGGCGCGGTGTCACCACTGGTGGAAAGCAGGTCGGCAATATCATCGGGATCGATCTTGAAGTTATTATCCAAGTCCATTCCATACGCAGTGACAAGAAGGTTTGCGGTGGTGTGGAGACCGGTAACTGTGAGCTCGGTCACATAGATATCGGCTTCGACAAACTTCTTGGCGGCATCGTCCTTATACTGGTCCGTGCTTGCATCATTGGGGTCATACTTCCTGCCGGGATCGGTCTTGATCACGAACTGGAAGGCGCTGAGGATGTGGTTGAAATGAAGCTTGGGAGCCCAGTTGGCATAGAATAATGCAGCATCGTTATTCTCCTGTTTCCAGGCAGCCCTGATATACTTGGCGTTGTAGCCGTAGATATTCTGGCTATTGGCGTCGGTAAGGCCGCCGGCTGCTTCACCCTTTGCCCACAGTACATCCTGATGACCTATTTCAATGCCGTTTATATAGGCCTGGTCATTGGTCCAGGTGAGAGCAAAGTCATCGTCCTCGTTGGTCCTGTAACCAAAGAAGGTGAAGTTGTTCTTGGACTGGAGGGGATAATAGTAGGTGATGGGGTCGTCGTTATCGTCCACTATCTGCGCGTGATACTTACCGGAAGTACTGGTTTCCAGATAAGTCTCGTCTGATACGTTTGTCGCCTTTACATGATTGTCGGATGTCTGGAACAGACGCACTTCGGGATAAGCGGCATCATAGGCGGTTATGCCATAGTAGAAAGCGGCGTCCTCGAAGTCTGCAGCCTCGATAAGGCCGGATTTGGTCTGTACCATATCTCCCTGGCTGAAGAGCACAGGGACGGGAAGGCTCTCGTCGGAGACCCATGCCGGGACGGAAGA
>CAMJJZ010000052.1 GCA_946406275.1 uncultured Bacteroidales bacterium
ATGTACAACACCGTCTTCAAGAAGCTGCTGGACATTGGCGATATCATAGGCATAAAGGGCTTCGCCTTCTTTACCCAGACTGGCCAGCTGTCCGTTCACGCCAAGGAGCTGACGGTGCTGAGCAAGAGCCTCCGTGTGCTCCCCATCGTCAAGACCGATGCGGACGGTACCGTGCACGACGGCTTTGCAGATCCGGAGCTCCGCTATCGTCAGAGGTATGTTGACCTGGTGGTAAACCCGCAGGTAAAGGAAGTGTTCCTCAAGCGTACCCAGATAATCAATACTATGCGCCAGTGCTTCAACGCAGAGGGCTGCCTGGAGGTGGAAACCCCCATCCTGCAGGCCATCCCCGGCGGCGCCACGGCGCGTCCGTTCATCACGCACCACAACGCACTGGACGTAGATATGTATATGAGAATAGCCAACGAGCTCTACCTCAAGAGGCTCATAGTTGGCGGATTCTCAGGAGTTTACGAGTTTGCCAAGAACTTCCGCAACGAGGGCATGGACAAGACCCACAACCCGGAGTTCACCTGCGTAGAGATGTACATCGCCTACAAGGACTACATCTGGATGATGGAGTTCACGGAGAAGATGCTGGAGAAGGTAGCAGAGGCTACCGGCGGTCTTGTGAAGACCATCGGCGGACAGGAGATCTCCTTCAAGGGACCGTTCCGCAGGCTTCCCATCCTTGAGGCCATCAAGGAGTACGCGGGCGTGGACGTGAAGGGTATGGACGAGGCCCAGCTGCGCGAGGTCTGTAAGAAGTTGAACGTTGAGGTGAGCCCTGAGATGGGCGTGGGCAAGCTCATCGACGCCATCTTTGGCGAGTACTGTGAGAAGAACCTGGTTCAGCCCACTTTCGTCATTGACTATCCCGTGGAGATGAGCCCTCTCACCAAGCGCTGCAGGCATGACGACACGCTCACGGAACGCTTCGAGCTGTTTGTAGGCGGCAAGGAGCTGGCAAACGCCTACTCTGAGCTCAACGACCCCATAGACCAGCTGGAACGCTTCGAGGAGCAGGCCGCCCTCAAGAGCAAAGGCGATGACGAAGCCATGTACATAGACTATGACTTCGTCCGCGCCCTTGAATACGGTATGCCTCCCACCTCCGGCATCGGCATAGGCATCGACCGCCTCACCATGTTCATGACCGGCACCGACGCCATCCAGGATGTCCTCTTCTTCCCCATGATGAGGCCAGAGAAGTTTTAGCCCTCCCGTCATTCCGGACTTGATCCGGAATCTTTAACAGCATGCGTACGGAACAAATAACATCTTTCCAGAACCCGAAGGTCAAGAACCTGTTGCAGCTGCAGGAGAAGTCCTCCGCGCGGCGGGAGCAAGGGCTGTTTGTGGTTGAGGGAAGGCGTGAACTGGAGCATTGCATAGAGGCCGGCTACAAGGTTCGGACTGTGTTTCATTGCCCTGAGATTGCCGGCACGGAGGCCGGCAATGACGTTGGCGCGTCATTCTCGGGCTTGTCCCGGGAATCTCTGGTGATTGAGGTTCCGGCCGCATTATACCGCAAGATAGCCTACCGTGAAGGCACTGAAGGCATCATAGCTGAGGTAGAGGCAAAGCACCTGTCGCTGAATGACTTGAACCTGCCGGAGAATCCGCTCATTGTGGTTCTGGAGGCGGTGGAGAAGCCGGGAAACCTGGGCGCGGTGCTGCGGAGTGCGGATGCCGCCGGGGCCTCGGCAGTGATAGTGTGCGACCCTCTTACGGACCTGTACAATCCAAATCTGATACGTGCTTCCATCGGGGCTGTGTTTACGGTGCCGGTGGTGGCTGTTTCCTCGGAGGAGGCCATCGCCTTCCTGAAGGGGCGGGGGATTGCCATCCTCACTGCACAGCTGCAGGACTCGTCCCTGTACTACGATACCGATATGCGCCGAGGCGTTGCCATCGTGATGGGAACGGAATCTACCGGACTCACCCCGGCCTGGCGGCAGGCGGCGGACGCCCACATCCGCATCCCTATGCTTGGCCGCCTGGACAGCCTAAATGTCTCCGTGAGTGCGGCAATATTACTTTTTGAAGCAGTTAGACAAAGACAGATATGAAAAGAATCGCTTTTGCAGTGATGGCCGTGGCCATCGTACTTGTTTCCTCCTGCGGGAAGAAGAGAATTGACCTTCAGGCGCACCGCGGCGGTGCGGGGCTGATGCCGGAGAATACGGTATCGGCAATGAAAAATGCCATTGATTTGGGCATCAAGACCCTGGAGTTTGACCTGCAGCTCTCCGGGGACGGGCATGTGGTGGTGTCTCACGACAACTACTTCCATCCGCGCTACACCACTCGTCCGGACGGATCCCTGGTGATGCCCGGAGACCCCAAGGAGTACCTCTACACGATGCCGTACGACAGCATCCTCAAGTACGATGTCGGTCTGCGTTTCGTGGAAAGGTGGCCTGATCAGAAGAAAGTGGCGGAGGTAAAGCCGCTGGCCACAAACCTCATCGATTTCTGTGAGAACTATGCTGCGGAGAAAGGCTTCAAGCCCTTCTACAACATTGAAATCAAGTCCACCACCGGCGAAGGCGAAGGCACCCTGTGGCCGGACTACGTGGAGTTCTGCGACAAATGCGTGGACCTTCTCCTTTCCAAGAACCTTGGCGGCCGACTCATTGTCCAAACCTTTGACGTAAGGGCATTGGAGTATATCCACGAGAACTGGCCCAACGTGATTCTTTCCTATCTCACGGAGGACGAGACGGACATCGAGACCATCCTTGGCCAGATTTCCTTCAAGCCCAGGTGGTGGAGCCCCAACCATGAGGTGATTACTCCGGAGAACGTGGCCTACTGCCACAAGCGCGGCATAAAGGTAGTGCCGTGGACCGTTGACGACCCTGCAGAAATCCGTCGCATGGTCTCCTGCAAGGTGGACGCCATCATCTCCAACTATCCGGACAGGCTGCTGGAGATAGTGAAATAGTCATTGCCGGCCACGACCGGCAATCTTTAATTACCCGCCAAAGTACGTTTTGGGCTAAAAACGCACTCCCGCACGTCGCCACCGACGTCCGGGAGTGCATTTTTGCTTATTATTGCGCTTTTAGGCGTTATTAGAACGGAAGATCGTCCGTAGGTGCATCCGCGGGAGTGACTACCGGGGCGGGCTGTGGAGCCGGAGCGGGGGCTGCGGCAGGCTGCTGGGTGTAGGCGCCGGCCGGCTGCGGGGTGTAAGCGCCCGCGGGCTGCTGGCCGTCTTCAGGTCTCTTGCCAAGGAGCTGGAGGGTGTCTACTACCACTTCCGTGGTGTAGCGCTTGGCGCCGGCCTGGTCTGTCCACTGACGGGTACGGAGGCGGCCCTCGATGTACACCTGGGTGCCTTTACGGATGTATTTTTCTGCAACGTCGGCATTGTTGCGCCAGGCCACTATGTTGTGCCATTCCGTGTTTTCACGGACGTCGCCGGCGCGGTCACGGTAACGTTCAGATGTTGCGAGGGGGAAGGTGGCTACTTTGGGGTTTGCACCTGCATTCTGGGGATTGGATTCAAGGTAACGTACTTCGGGATCTTTACCAACGTTACCGATAAGCATTACTTTATTCAGTGACATAAGTATAATAATTTGAATGATTTACTGCAAAAATTGCTCCAAAGCGGCCTCCATTGCAGACAAAGAAGGCTCTTCTCCGGTGAACAGTTTAAAGCCGGCTATTGCCTGTCCAAACAGCCACTTAACTCCGGGAATATACAGCATGCAGGGCACATCCCTGAGCTGAGGATCCCGGTAATTTGCTTCCAGTACAACCGCACGTGACATATTCACGTCCGGGGGCACGGGAGCGCTTCCAGGAAGCGTATAAATAACCACATCCGGGAACTCCGGTGCGGGAGAAAGGCCGAAGCGTTCTTCCAGAGCCGCCACCTTTTCCGGGGACCGGCCAACCACGCTTACGCGGAAGCCAAGCTTTGCGGCTCCGGCAATGGCGGCGCGTGCCGCACCGCCCGTTCCCACAACCAGCGCGGTCTCTCCCGAGATGCCACGGAGGGCATACATCACGCCGTCCACATCTGTATTATAACCACGAAGGCCGTCCTTGAGGACAAGGTTTACAGCGCCGGTGGAAGCGGCGTTGCCAGACAGTTCCATGCACCTGGCAAAGGCGTCCTGCTTGTAAGGAGCAGTGACGTTGATGCCGTAGTAGTTACCAAGGAACTGCTGCCAGCACTCCGCAAAGGAAGCGCCGTCAAACAGTTCGTATGTATGCTTTGAGCCATAGGCCGCACTGAACAGGACGGGACTCAGCGACCCGGCCACAGGATGCCCTATGAGCGCAAATTTCATTTTCTGAAGAAGCTTTCGTATACGTATGAGCCCAAGCCCAGAACAGCCTGGACTATTACCTGGGACTCATGAGCCAGGATTGCGAAGACCATTCCCGTGGCAAAGGGAACGCCCCACACTGCGCTTATGGCGCCGGCAACCACGGTGTGGTATGCGCCAAAGCCGCCGGGGACGGGAATAACGGTGCTCACGGTACCGACAAACATGAGGAACAGCGCATCCACCGGCCCCATGGAGGCAAAGACCTCTATGTCCTGCAGGGCAATAATTACGCAGTAGCTCATGAACCAGTATCCGACCCATATCAAAATGGTATAAAGGATGAACAGCCAGCCGTGGCGCATCTTGAGGCAGGACATAAGGCCGTCCCCTATGCCCTGGACAAAGCCCCAGGCCTTGGTCCAGAAGCCGCCGCGCTCACGCAGTTTCCACAGTAGCCACAGCAGAAATGCCAGCAGAAGCACTCCGGCAACCAGAATAATCCAAAGCGTGCGGCTGGAAACTATGGCCCCAAGATAATTGTCCACGATGAATCCGCCGAAGTGCGTCCAGAAAAGCACCACAATAGCCACTCCTATCAGAAGCATGGAAACAATGTCCCACACCCTGTCCACCACCATGGTACCTATACTCTTGTCAAAGCTGATGGTTGTATTCTTTGTAAGGTACCCGCAGCGCACTATGTCTCCCATCCTGGGCAGCACAAGGCTGGCGGCAAGGCCTATGGAATAAGCGTTGAAGCTGGTCAGAAGAGTAGCTGAAGGATCCAGCGGCAGCATCTGCATGCGCCACCTGAGGCCTCGTATAAGTATTACAAGCGCCCCTACTACTATGGACAGGATAACCCACCCCCAGCGGCAGTTTTCCAACGCCTCAACAAATGCATCCCACTCCACTGCCCTGAAGCTGAAGTACAGGAGAACCACGGCTATCAGGATAAACAGCACGTAGGTCAGACTCTTTTTAACTTTCTTATCCATAGTCACACAAAGGTAATGGAATTTCCGCAAATAATGGTTATTTTTGTATGTTAAATACAAAAGCCCATGAAATCTATTCTTGGCATAGGCAATGCCCTCACAGACATCCTGGCCGTCCTCCCGGACGACAGCCTCCTCCAGAAGTATCATCTCCCCCTTGGCAGCATGCAGCACGTGGACATGGAAACCGGTGACCGCATCTGGGAAGCCCTCAAGGAGTATGGCGTAAAGTACGTCCCCGGCGGCAGCGCAGCCAACACCATCACCTGCACCTCCATCTTTGGGATGCCCTCCGGCTTCCTGGGAAAAATTGGCAACGATGACCTTGGAAACCTCTTCAAGAGCACCATGGAGCAGTACGGCGTAAAGGCCCAGATGCTCTATAGCAAAAAGTCCAGCGGCCGCTGCATGGTGTTCATCACCGGCGCCAATGCGGAGCGCACCTTTGCGGATTACATGGGCGCAACCCTGGAACTTGGTCCGGACGATTTGTCCCTCGATCAGTTCCAAGGCTACGATTACTTCCACATCGAAGGCTACCTGGTCCAGAACCAGGAGCTCATCTCCAAGGCCGCACGCCTTGCAAAGGAAGCCGGCTGCACCATTTCCATAGACATGGCCTCCTACAACGTGGTGGAATCCAACGACGCCTTCTTCCACAACCTGGTGGACAATTACGTAGACATCGTCTTTGCAAATGAGTCTGAGGCAAAGGCCTTCACCAAGATGGAGCCGCGCGAAGCCATCGACGACCTTGCAAAACGCGCCAAGATTGCCGTTGTGAAGGTGGGTAAGGAAGGCTCCATGGTCAAGTCCGGGGACGAATACCATTTCATTGAGCCCTGGCCCGCAACGCCCATAGACGCCACTGGCGCCGGAGACACCTATGCCGCAGGCTTCCTCTACGCCCATTCTCTTGGCCTTCCGCTAAAGGCTTGCGGAGAGGTTGGCAGCATCATCGCCGCAAAGGTGGTGGAGGTGATAGGCACCAAGATAGACATTCCCCGCTGGAGGGACGCCAAGGCGGAGATCAAGGAGCTTGTAGCCAAGTATGCTTAAGGAACTTCTCCAGCGTCAGAGCCTACGAAAAGGTGCCTCAGAGGTGCCCACGGGCCTGCTCCCCCTGGGAAAGGTCCACTCCGCCGTAGTGTTCATCGACGTTGAAGACACCTCCTTCGACCAGTGCAAAAACTCCGTCCTCTCCTTCTTCAGAGACCACGGAATAAAGGCCGATGTATTCTTCTTCGACTTCCGCAAACTCTCCAAGGACGAGCGCCTCATAACCAGCATCACCACCACTGTTCTGCGTAAGGACCTCAACTGGTACGGCCGTCCGTCCAAGGAAAAAGTGTCCCTTATGCTCTCCGGAGAGCCGGATTTATTTGTTTCCCTGATAGCCCGTCCGTCATTTGCCCTGGAGTACATGGCCTCCTGCTCCCGCGCCCGCTTCAAGGTGGGCAGGTACGATGCCCCCGTCTTCGACCTCGTTTTCCGCGCCCCGGAGCTCACGGAAGCCGACGCCTTCCTTCAGATTGTGAAACTCCTTGAAAAAGTAGCATGAAAAAGATATTCCTCCACTACCTCATAGTATTCCTAATCTCCATGGTTCCGCTCATCGAGATCCGCGGAGCCATACCCTACGCAGTGGGCTTTGAACTGCCCCTGGTGCCGTCCATCATAGTTGCCGTAATAGGCAACATGCTGCCCGTCCCCATCATTTTCCTCTTTGCGCGCAGGGTGCTGGAATGGGGTAAGGACAAGAAGTATATAGGCAAGTTCTTCACCTGGTGCCTTGAGAAAGGCCACAAGGGCGGAGAGAAGCTTCAGGCCAAGGCCGGACGCGGCCTCTACATAGCCCTGCTGCTGTTCGTGGGCATTCCGCTCCCCGGTACGGGCGCCTGGACCGGCACCCTGGCCGCCAGCCTTCTTGACATGGATTTCAAAAAGAGCGTAATCTACATCATGGCCGGCGTGCTCCTGGCCGGCGCCATCATGCTTGCCGCATCACTTGGCGTCTTCGGCGCCATCTCACTGACAAAATAACTCTCTGCCCACCCCATAACCCCAACTTGTCCACCAAAACACCCCTTTTCCGTGGACAAACCCGCCAAAACCCCAACTTGTCCACCAAAAACGCCAAATCGGTGGA
>CAMJJZ010000053.1 GCA_946406275.1 uncultured Bacteroidales bacterium
GTCATTCTCGGGCTTGTCATTTACTGCGTCATTCTCGGGCTTGTCCCGGGAATCTCTATCTTGCAGTCTCCCGGCGCCTTCAAATTCTCATCAATTATCACCTCCCCTATCTCATCGGCCTTAATGAACCCGGAGGTAGGGTTCTTTACGGAGGTAATGCGGCCCTTCACGGTGGCGTGGACGGTGCTGTACTCGAAGGCCAGGTCTGCATCGGCCTCCATGGTGCAGTTCTCCAGGACCAGGTTTTCGCAGTAGCACAGGGGCTGGGTGCCGCCAATGACGCAGTTCACCAGGCGGAGGTTCCTGGAGTACCAGCCAAGGTATTCTCCGCGGATCTCGGAGTCATAGACCGTAACATTCTCGCTCTCCCAGAAGGCGTCCTTTGTGTCCAGGATGGAGTTGCGGATAATCACGTCCCTGGCATACTGGAAGGAATAATTACCCTGCTGGCGATAATGGTCTATGTCGATGAGGGATGAGTGCATGAAGATGTAGTCCGCCTTTGCGGTTTCCACATTGCGGAGGGTGATTCCGGCGCAGTCCCAGAAGGTTTCCAGGGCATTGGGGAGTTTGACGTTTTCAAGGTAAACGTCGCTTATGCGGCGGAACATCTTGGGGGCTTCCACCAGGGTATCGTACATCTTGCAGCCCCTGGAATACCACAGGGCCGCCCTTGCGCCTTCCCGGAACACGCAGTCCCTTACGGTGAATCCGCAGCATTCCCAGAAAGGGTATTTCCCCTGAAACTCGCACCACACCGCCTCCAGATTGGATCCCTCTTTCAAGGACGATTCCCCGGGGCCTATCGTCACCCCCTCCAGCCGCAGCCCGTGGCACGCATAGAACGGCCGCTCGCCTTCATAATAACCGTTTTGTACAGTTTTCATAATACAAATATACGAAAAAAAGCCGGCAATGGCGTAGGTCCCCTTTGCCCCGGGTGACGTACGTCACTTTTTAGGCGGGGGACCTGCGTCACTATACGCCCTGTGAGGCCGATTTCCGACGTACGTCACCCCACTTTTGGGGGACCTACGTCATTTTTGGTGGATAAGTGGCGGAATTTTTGTAATTTTGTATGGATAAACCATTACCATATGAAAAAAGTACTGTTGTTGATGGCTGCGGCCGTCATGGTGTGGGCTTGTGGGCCCGGAAAGGCACAGGAGCCTAGTGCAGAGGAGTATGCGGAGTATGTGAAGGCATACACCGGCGGTATTCTGAGCGAGGATGCTTCAATTCGTATTGAGCTGGCTCAGGATGCCCAGAAACAGCCTGTAGAGGGCTTGTTCAGCTTCAAGCCTGCCGTAGAAGGCATTACGGTCTGGGAGAATCCGGACGTGGTTGTGTTCACCCCGGCGCCGGGAGAACTCAAGCCCGGCCAGAGCTACAACGCCGGCTTTGCACTCAACAAAGTGCTCAAGGACGGTCCCAAGAGCTTCGACTTCGGTTTCACCGTGAGAAAGGCCACGCCGGCCGTTGAAGAGGCCGTGGACATGCGTGACGGCTTCCGCATCAGGAGCGCCAAGCTGGTTGAATCCCGCATTGAGATCCAGTTCAGCGAGGCCCCCGTGAATGCCTCCAACCGCGGCATGATTGAGCTCCAGGGCGTTACCCGGAGCTATGTCCAGGTAGAAGAAGACCTGGTAAAGGTGTACTTCGAAGGCCGCAAGGGAGACATGGCCCTCACAGTGGACAAGGGCGTTAAAAACGCAAACGGAGATGCCCTGGGAGAGGATTACACCCGCGTTTACAAGCAGGACGAGGAAAAGCCTGCCGTAACAATTCCTATCAGCGGCAACATCCTTCCTGACAAGCGCAACCTCATGCTTCCCTTCAGGGCCGCCAACCTGAGCGCCGTGGAGGTAAGGATCGTGAAAATATATGAGAAGAACGTGCTCATGTTCCTCCAGGACAACGAGCTCGCAGGTTCTTCCAGCATCCGCCGTAGCGGCCGCCTCATCTATAAGGCCGATGTTCCCCTGGACAGCGACGGCGACCTTCACGACTGGAACGACCACTGCCTCTACCTTGGCAACATAATCAAGCAGGAGCCCGGTGCAATCTATAATGTGACCATCAGCTTCCGTCAGGACCAGAGCCTGTACGGCGGCAAGGAGCCCGTCCGCACCACCGCCACCCAGAGCGGCAAGCCTTCCAAGGCCGATGAAGCCGTCTGGGACGTCCAGAGCGCCTGGTACTGGGACAATTACTACGACTGGTCCGAGTACGACTGGTCCGAGGCCGATGACCCCGAAAAGCCTTCCTACTACATGGACGGCGACCGCTTCCCGTCCATCAGGCTGCTCTCCTCCGATATCGGCCTGGTAGCGGAATATGCAGAGGGTGAAGACCTCTGGATTGCGGCTACGGACCTTGTGACCGCAAGGCCCATGAGCGGCGTTTCACTGGAAGTGTACGATTACCAGCTCCAGTCCATAGCCACGGCAAAGACCGGCGGCGACGGCCTGGCACAGGTCAAGGTTCCCCACAGGCCCTTTGCCATCGTAGGCCGTGCTGGCGGCAGCACCGCTTATCTCAAGCTTAGCACGGAGCGCTCCCTGAGCCGCTTCGACGTTGGCGGAGAGGTCCTGAAGGAAGGTCTCAAGGCCTTCATGTACGGAGAAAGGGGCGTCTGGAGGCCCGGTGATACCCTGCACGTGGCGGCTATCGTCCAGGACAAGGGACACTCCCTGCCGGACGGCCACCCTGCAACCCTGGAGGTCTATACTCCGGAAGGGCAGTTCTACAGCAAGACCGTCCGCAAGAGCAAGGACGGCTTCTTCTCCTTCGATATCCCCACCAAGGCAGAGGATCCCACCGGTTACTGGAACGCCTACCTCAAGGTTGGCGCCGGCAGTTTCCACAAGACTCTGCACATAGAGACCATAAAGCCCAACCGCCTCAAGATAAGCACTTCCCTGGAAGATGAGAAGGTTCTTCAGGCAGGCAAGGCCGTTAACATAAACACCCAGGCAAGGTGGCTTGCCGGCGGCGCGGCAGGGGAGTGCCCCGCAAGCGCCAGGATGACCCTCAGGAAGGCCCCTAAGACCACGTTCAAGGGCTTCGAGAAGTATAGCTTCACCGCCCCTGCGTCCAGTTTCACATCGGCAGATTATGTGCTGTATGAGAAGAGGCTGTCATCGTCCGGAGACCTTAACGTGGCCGTCAAGATGCCGGAGGCTTCGGACGCTCCCGGTATGCTGCAGGCGTTCATCGTCACTTCCGTACAGGAGGCCGGCGGCGACGAAAGCTTCACCACAGCCACCGTCCCGTTCTCCCCGTACAATGCCTACGTTGGCGTACGCATCCCTGACGGCGATTATCTGGAGACGGACAAGGACCATCAGCTGAGCATCGCCGTGGTCAATGCGGATGGTGCCCGCGTGAAAGGCCATCGTATTGAATACGCCGTGTACAAGACCGGTTGGAACTGGTGGTGGGATTGCCCCGGCTCCGGAGACCTTGACGCCTGGATAAGCGGATCGTCCGTTGAAAAGGTGACCGGCGGTACCCTGATGTCGGAAGACAAGGACCTCGCCGTCAAGTTCCGCGTGGATTATCCCAATTGGGGCCGATATCTCCTCCTTGCCCGCGACCGCGCCTCCGGGCACATCAGCGGCAGCTTCTTCACAGTTGACTGGCCGGAATACCGCGGCAGGGCCGACAGAAGGGATCCTGAATCCCTCACCATGCTCACCTTCTCCACGGACAAGCCTTCATATAAGGTAGGAGAAAAGGTTAAGGTGTTCATCCCCGCCTGCGCAGAGGCCCAGGCCCTGGTTTCCCTTGAGAACTCCGGCGGAGTGCTGGAGAGAAAATGGGTATCGGCAGGGGACAAGGAAACTGTATACAGCTTCAGCGTCACGCCCGCTATGGCGCCCAACTTCTATATCCATATCACCATGGTTCAGCCTTACGGCGCCACCGCCGACGGCGTTCCCATGCGTATGTACGGCGTTCAGAGGGTAATGGTAGACAACCCTGACTCCAAACTGGAACCTGTGGTATCACTTCCCAAGGTTATCCGTCCGGAAGAGAAGTTCACCGTGAAGGTGAGCGAAAAGTCCGGAAAGCCCATGACCTATACGCTGGCCATCGTGGACGAGGGCCTGCTGGACCTCACGGCCTTCAAGACCCCGGATCCCTGGAGTCAGATGTACAAGCCTGAGGCACTGGGCGTAAAGACCTGGGATCTCTTCGACAGCGTGATTGGCGCACGTAACGGCAAGTTTGCAAGTGTTGCTGCAATCGGCGGTGACGAGGAAGCAATGGTGAACGCCCGCAAGGACAACCGCTTCAATCCGGTGGTCCTGTACGTGGCTCCCAGAACTCTCAACAAGGGTACCGACAAGCTGGAACTCCAGCTTCCCATGTACGTGGGTAGCGTACGCGTTATGGTCATCGCGGGCCATGACGGCGCATATGGCTCCACGGACAGCACAGTGCCCGTACAGAGCCCTCTGATGGTGATTCCCACCCTGCCTCGCGCCCTTGGTTCCAACGAGGAAGTGACCCTTCCCGTGAACGTATTCGCAATGGACGAGGACCTCAAGGAAGCAACCGTTGAGGTCAAGGTGGAAGGCCCTGTGGCGCTTGTGGGAGCATCGTCCCAGAAGGTTGCGTTTGAAGGCACCGGGGACAAACTCATCCACTTTGCACTCAAGGCCGCGGAAGGTGAGGGCGTTGCCAGAATCACCGTGAACGCCAAGGGCGGCGGGCACAAGACTTCCGAAACCGTGGCCCTTACGGTATCAAATCCTAACCCGGAGGTTACCAAAGTGCAGAAGTTCATGCTTGCAAAGGGAGCATCGGCAACCGTAAGCGAAGGCTCTCTGCTGCAGCTTGCCGGCTTCCCCGCACTGGATGCCCACCAGATGTTCGCCGATATGAAGAACTACCAGTACAACTGCTCTGAGCAGCTCTCTGCCAAGGGTCTTACATATCTGCACCTGCTGCCCATGCTCAGCGAGAAGGATGCTGCCGAGGCCAAGGACCTTATTCCTTCCGTGATATCCGCGCTGTATGCACGCCAGAACTCCGACGGAGGCTTCTCCTACTGGGGTGGCGGTAGCTCATCCACCTGGGTGTCGTCCATGGCGGGCCAGTTCCTCTCCGAGGCTTCAAAGGGCGGATTCAAGGTTGAAAACGGCGTCCTGAAGGCCTGGAAGGGCTATCAGGATAAGATGTCCAAGGCATTCCGCATTGCAGGGAACAGCGTATTCAGCAACCTGGACCAGGCCTACAGGCTCTACACCCAGGTTGTCGCCGGAGTGGATGCATCGGCAGGCCTTAACAGGCTGCGTGAGGCTTCCGGCCTGGACGAGCGCACCAAGTGGATGATTGCCGCGGCATATGCACTGTCCGGCAAGCAGCAGACTGCTACAGCGGTGCTTGAAGGCATAGGCAAGAACTTCGCTGAGTATGAGCCCGATGTTCTCACATACGGCGGAAGCTTCCGTGACAGGATGGTGGCTCTGGATGCACTGGCCCTTTGCGGCCGCACCGCAGACGCCCTTGCCCTGGCGCAGGAATCCCTGCCGGAGCGTGGCCTCAGCACTCAGGAAAGCGCCTTTGCGGCAATTGCATACGGCCATCTGCTTAGCAAGATCCCCACTCAGGCCATAAAGGCCTCCGTGGCTGGAAAGGATGTAGTGTCTACCGCTTCCGTCCTTACAAAGACTGTTGCAGAGACCAGTCCTGTTGTGAACAACTCTGACGGCCCTCTGTACCTCACCGCTTCCAAGACATATCGTGAAGCCGTTGCTAAACCTTTGAGCAACGGTCTTGGTGTTGAGGTGAAGTATACGGATGCGGACGGCGCCGCCGTGAATCCCGCTTCCCTGCAGCAGGGAACTCGCTTCCAGGCCATTGTGAAGGTTACCAACCTCACTGCCCTTGCTCTTGACAACCTGTCACTGAGCTTCGGCATTCCTTCCGGCTGGGAGATTGTGAACGACCGCATGGCCGGCGCAGGAGAGGACGGTTACGACCACAAGGATATCCGTGACCTCCGTGTGGACTGGTTCTTCGGCCTGCCTGCAGGACGCTTCAAGACATTCACCGTGCAGCTGCGTGCCGCTTATGAGGGCACGTACGTACTGCCTGCAACCGTGGCTTCCGCCATGTACAAGCCTGCCGTGAACGGCTGCACCGCCTCCGGCACGGCCGTGGTGGTCAGATGAGGCGTTGGCTGTGGCCAGGGCTGCTGCTAGCCTTACTGCTGTGGCTCTTTGTGATTCCCCAGGGGCTTTTCCGTGGCGCTCATTATTCCACCGTGGTGGAGAGCGCCGAAGGAGAGCTCCTGGGAGCTCGTATTGCAGCTGACGGCCAGTGGCGCTTTCCGTTGTCGTCATTGCCGGCTGCATCTTCTTCGTCATTGCCGGCTGCGACCGGCAATCTCATCCCACAACGCTTTGCCACCGCCCTTGTACAGTTCGAGGACCGTCACTTCTATTGGCATCCTGGCGTCAACCCCATTGCAATTGTGCGTGCACTGCGTGACAACATACGCAGCGGGCACGTTGTAAGCGGCGGTAGCACCATTACCATGCAGGTGATAAGGCTGTCCCGCGGGGGAGAGCGCAATATCTGGAACAAACTCATTGAGGCGGAGGAAGCCCTCCGTCTGGAATGTCGTCACAAAAAGCGTGAAATCCTTGCCCTGTATGCCGCAAACGCCCCTTTCGGCGGCAACGTTGTGGGCCTTGACGCCGCCGCATGGCGCTACTTCGGCCGCCCGCCGGAGGAACTCTCCTGGGCGGAAAGCGCCACCCTTGCTGTGCTCCCCAATGCCCCGGCGTCCATCCATCCCGGAAGGGACCGTGAAGCGCTCCGTGAAAAGCGCAACAGGCTGCTTGGGCGGCTCTTGGAGCACGGGGACATCGACCAGGAAACATATGATGCGGCAGTAACGGAGCCGCTGCCGGACGAGCCTCTGCCGCTGCCTGCATATGCTTCACACTATGTTGAAAGCGCGCCCAAAGGCCTCAGGACCAGGTCCACAATTCGGTTCGGTCTGCAGAGAGCCGTTGAGGAAGCCGTCCGCAGGCGCTCCGATGCCCTTGCTGCAGAAGGTGTGGCGGACATGGCGGCCATCGTCATAGACAATGGAACCGGGAACATCGTGGCCTATGTGGGGAACTCCTCGCCGGATCGTCCTAGACCTGGGGTGCAAGTGGACATTGCCGCCTCTCCCCGTTCCACAGGTAGTATCCTTAAGCCATTCCTTTATGCCGATGCCCTTGAAGCCGGCACAATCCTTCCGGAAACCCTGCTGCCTGACATCCCGGTGAACATGGGCGGCTTTGCCCCGCAGAACTTCGACAGACAGTTCTACGGCGCCGTGCATGCCTCAGACGCCCTTGCCCGCTCCCTCAACGTCCCGGC
>CAMJJZ010000054.1 GCA_946406275.1 uncultured Bacteroidales bacterium
TAGACTCCAAGGAAATCGCCTTCATCATCGCCGGCCGCAACGCCTTCAAGGAGGCATTCCGCCAGGCAGGCCCCAAGATCCTGGAACCCATCTACAACGTAGACATCTTCACTCCCAACGAGTACGTAGGTCCTTGTATGAGCGACCTCAACACCCGTCGCGGTATGATTATGAACCAGGATATGGAGAAAGGCTTCACCGTGCTCCACGCCCGCGTTCCTCTGGCAGAGCTTTATCGCTACAGCACCATCCTGAGCTCACTCACCGGTGGTAGCGCAACCTTCCAGATGAAGTTCGCAGAGTACGTACAGGTCCCCGCCGAAGTCCAGACCAAACTCCTTGCGGAATACGCCGCCCAGGAGCAGGAAGAGGACTAAGCAATCCTGCAGCAACGCAAAACCGGCACCCTTTCAACGGGGCGCCGGTTTTTTTGTTAACCCATCCACCAAAACCCGGCATTTCCGTGGACAAACTGGCCAAAACCCCAACTTGTCCACCAAAAACGCCAAATCGGTGGATGAGATCGGGGATGACGGGAAAAAACGGTGGCGGAGAGGGGCTATACCGTGGCGAAGCAGAGTTTGTGACCTTCGAGGGCGGAAGCCAGGGTGGCAAGGGGTTCGCGGCCGGAGGAAACGGCCCTGAAGAAGTCCTCCACAAGGGCGCGGTCCGCGCCGGCGTGGAGGGGAAGGCCGGCAAGGTGGGAGAAGTCTTCGGAAAGGACCCGCACACCGCCTTTGGAAACGGAAATATGTCCGCCGTCGGCCTCCAGGGTGCCCTTTGTGCCAATGATGGAGGTTGTGCGCCCTTCCTGCATGGACGTGCCTTCAAGGTGCATATGCAGACGGACCTCCGTGGAAAGGACGGCCTCTACGTCCTGGGTGTCATAGACATTGTTGTCGCAGCGGTACACGCAGCGGCCATATCGTCCCGTAAGCAGCTCTGTGTCAATTACATCGTCAAGGGTTCCTCCCGGCGGGACGTCAAAGCCGTCTACCCATTCCCGGCGCTCCTTGTAAAGCTGTACGGCGGAATACGGGCAGTCAGTGACGGGGCAGTCCGCGCAGCGGGCGGTGGCGCCGTAAGGGGCGCGGTCCGTGCGGAATTTGCGGATGAGGCCGGTGCTTTTGGCCTCCACAACGGAGCCGCCGGAAAGCCACATAAGGAAATCGGCGTCGTGGCAGCATTTGGACAGGAAAATGGGGCCGGCGTCCTCCAGACGGGACCAGAGCCCGCGCACGAAGGTATGCGCCATCCTGTCAGGGCCGATGTGCTCCGTATGATCTATCTCCAGGATATCTCCCAGCATGCCTCCGTCAACAATTTCCTTGATTCTGCGGAAATATGGATGGAAACGCATCTCCAGGCAAACGCCAACGTAAACGCCCCTGGAAAGCGAAGCTTCCAGAAGGGACATGTATTCCGGGAGAGTCTGAGCCACGGGTTTTTCCAAAAGCACGTGGCAGCCGTGGCGCACTGCCTCAAGTGCTACGGGAACATGCAGTTTGTCCGGCGTTGCAACAATCACCGCCTGAATGTCCCGGGGTGCGGAGAAGAACTCCTCAATTGAAGTAAAGCAGCCGCTGGCGGGAACGCCGCACATGGCGGCTGCAGAAGCAAGCCTCAGGGGCTCAGGCTCCACGATATAAGCGACATGTACCTCTCCCGGGATACAGGAGAGGTACTTTCGTGCGCGGTTGCCTGCGCCTATGACGGCTATGTTCATCAGGCGTTTTCAGCCTCTTCCACTGCCTTGAAGTAGCGGTAGCTGTTCACCTTGACCTCGCCGATGGAATTCTCGTCGCAGACGATTGTTCCGGCGGGATGGGCCTGAAGGCCGCTCAGGGTGCAGTAATGGCTCATGGGGCCCTCGATGGCATCCTTGAGGGCACGTGCCTTCTTGGAACCGAAGGCAAGGATAACGACCTCCTTGGAGCTGAGCACGGTGGCTACGCCAACGGTGAGAGCCTGCTTGGGAACCTTGTTGAAGTCTCCGTCGAAGAAACGGGCGTTGACCTCACGGGTGTCCTGGGTGAGGGTTACCACGCGGGTGCGGCTCTCCAGGGAGGAGAAGGGCTCGTTGAAGGCAATGTGGCCGTCTTCGCCCACGCCGCCAAGGAACAGGTCAAATCCGCCTGCGTCCACGATGGCTTTCTCGTATGCGGCGCATTCTGCCTCGATGTCCTTGGCGTTGCCGTCCAGGATGTGGATGTTCTCGGGTTTTTCGTCGATATGGTCGAACAGGTAGCGGTGCATGAAGCTGTGGTAGCTCTCCGGGTGTTCCACGGGAAGGCCTACGTACTCGTCCATGTTGAAGGAGATGACGTTCTTGAAGGATACCTCACCGGCCTTGACCATGCGGATGAGTTCTGCATAGGTTTCAATGGGGGTGGAACCGGTGCAGAGACCGATTACGAAGGGCTTGTCGCTAACTGCGGCTTTGGCGTTGATCTTTGCAGCGATGTAGTGTGCTGCCCACAGAGAACCCTCGGCGGAGTTCTTTCTGATAATAACTTTCATACTTTAAAGAATTAAGTAAAAAATTAAACCGGAATTCCACACAACGGCGGAGGGAATTCCGGGATGCAAAGTTATTAATTTTTAGTACAATTTCAAAAATACTTCAATCGCCTGATACTCTGCCATTCCAAGCTGGTCGTAGAGCTTTGCGGTGTTCTGCGTGCGCTCCTCCGCTCTCTGCCAGAATTCGCGGGAATCTTCACCCGGGAACGGGACGATGTCTTTCTGCGACAGGTGGCGGTAGATAGCATGACGTTTCTTGACAACCTCTTCCGGGCTCAGCGGAACGGCCATGTCCACGCGGCCAAGCTCCCACTCCATCCATGCGCCGCGGTACAGCCAGACGTGGGTCTTGGCGGTCCAGGCTGCGCCTTCTTCCTTAAGCTGGTCCAGGGCTTCCATTGCGGCCTCAGTGCAAACGCGGTGCGTGCCGTGAGGGTCTGCGAGGTCGCCGGCCATGAAGATCATGTCGGGCTCGAGGTCGTTCATGAGTTTCTTGATGATGTCAACGTCCGCCTGGGTGCGCGGGTTCTTCTTGATGCCGCCGCTCTCGTAGAACGGGAGGTTCAGGAAGTGGGCGTTGGTGTTGTCGTTAAGGCCGAAGGAGCGGACGGCGCCACGGGCTTCCGAACGCCTGATTGCGCCCTTCATCTCAAGAAGTGCGCGGGGCTCCGGCTCGCCGGGAACCTTGCTGTCCACAAGCTTCTTCACCTTCTCGAACTCATCGGCAAAGCCAAGCTGGAAGGCGGCGTCCATGTGCTGGAGGACCACATCGTCATGAACAGCAACGTTGCCGGAGGTCTCGTACGCAACATGTACGTCGTGGCCCTGTGTGGCCAGGCGGATGAATGTGCCGCCCATGGAGATTACGTCGTCGTCCGGGTGCGGGGAGAAGATGAGGACGGTCTTGGGGAAGGGCTTTGCGCTCACCGGGCGGGTGCTGTCGTCGGCACCGGGCTTGCCGCCGGGCCAGCCGGTGATGGTGTGCTGGAGGTCGTTGAAGACGTCGATGTTTATCTTGTCAAACTTGCCCACCTTTTCCAGGAGTTCGCTGAGACCGTTGTCCAGATAATCCTTTTCAGTGAGCTTGAGGATGGGCTTGTTCACGGCCTGGCAGAGCCATACAACTGCCTTGCGGACAAACTTGGGAGTCCAGTCGCAGGGACCTACCAGCCAGGGAGCTTCGCTGCGGGTGAGAAGGCTTGCGGCGGTCTCGTCAACGTAGAAGCTGATGTGGTCGTGGGCTTGGAGAAGGGATGCCGGGCATGCGGGATCCTTGGGGCCTTCCGCAATGGCCTTTACGGCGTTGGCTTTGTCCTCGCCCCATGCCATGAGGATAATCTTCTTGGCGCTGAGCATGGTGCCGATGCCAATGGTGATGGCCTTGTCCGGGGTGGTGGCGATGTCGTTGTTGAAGTTGTGCTTCTGGCGCTTGCGGGAAGCATAGGAAAGGCGTACCACGCGGGTGCGGGTCTTTTCGTTGGAGCCGGCCTCGTTGAAGCCAACCTGGCCCTGTTCGCCGACGCCGATGACCAGGAGGTCAAGGCCGCGGGCAATTTCATCGTACTTTGCGCAGTAGTCCGTTACCTCGGATGCCGGCACGGTGCCGTCCGGGATGTGGACGTTTTCCTTCTTGATGTCGATGTCGTCGATGAGAACCTCGTGCAGGATGTGGTTGCGGCTCTGGGCGTCATTCTTGGATGAAGGATAATACTCGTCGATGGAGACTATTTCAACGTTCTTGAAAGAGAACTCGCCTTCACGGTGGCGGCGGGCAAGGACGCGGTACAGGGTGACGGGAGTGACGCCCGTTGTGAGGCCCAGGCGGAACAGGCCGTCTTTCTTGGCCTTGATTGCGGCTATGATGGTGTCTGCAATTTCATAGGTTGCAGGGTGTGAATCCGGAAAGACGTGGGTCCAAATCTTCTCGTAATTGTGCAGGATGCCTGCAGGAAGGTCTTTCTCGATGAGACCTCCTTCGTAAGGAAGAGTAAAATGTTTAGCCATGACTTATTTGAGTATTTTCTTGATTCTCTGAAGTTTTCCGTCCACCGGAGCGGGCTCTACGCCCAGGAGGTAACAAAGCATGGGATACACGTCCACGTTTCTGAACGATGAAGGGTCTCCCTTTGTGTAAGGGGCGTCGTAGCCAACCTTGAAGTCCGGACCCACGGCGCGGAATGCAACCTGCATGTCCTGCTCCGTCCAGTCATACCCGTGGGTGCCCTTGTTGCGGGAAGGATGCCAGTTGAACTGCCAGCCAAGGTCCGGGCTCACTATGACCTCTCCCAGGTGGTCCGACGTGCCGTACTGGAGGTGCTCCGGCAGCTCGCCGTGCTTCCAAACGCTAATGTGCTCTATGCCCTGGAGGGCGTTGTAGAGGCTGTCTGCGCAGCCGGGTGCGGCCCAGAGGCTGGTGGGAGTGTTGCCGCTGGCGCGGAGTATCCACTCCTCCTTTATCACATCTTTGATATCAATAAACCTGTCCGGTGAGATTTCCGTCATTCCGTGGTCTCCGGTGATTATGAAATTAATCTTGTCTCCGTAAGGAAGGGCCTTAAGCCTGCCGTAGAAGCAGCTCATGAGGCTGTCCATGCTGTGGGCCATGGCGCCCGTTTCCGGGGCATTGGGGCCGTGGACGTGGCCCTGGTGGTCAGGCTCGTCAAAATAGACCATGAGGAGGCGCGGACGCTCTTCTTCCGGCAGGGAGAGGAGACGGACGGCTTCATCTACCCTCTCCGAGAAATTCCAGTGCGGCTGCTCGTCCCAGTGACGATAGTAAGTGGGATGAACTCCGCCGATGGGGACGTCTGAACCGAGCCAGTAAATGACGCCCACCTTTTCTCCCTGGCGCTGCGCGGTTGCCCAGACGGGCTCTCCGCTGTAATAATCAGGGTTGTAACGGGACTCCGGATCCTTCATGGAATAACTGTGATTGAGGGCTGGATTCCAGAAATTATTGCTCACAATGCCGTGGTGGTCCGGGACAAGGCCCGTGGCCAGGGTGTAGTGGTTGGGGAATGTGGACGACGGGAAGGACGGTGACATCCTTGCTTTAACACCCACGGAGGCAAGTGAATCCATGAACGGCATGCTGTACATCATGGGGTAATCCCAGCGGAAACCGTCAAGGGAAACAATAACCGTATAGTTTGTTTTGTGGCGGTTGCAGGCGGCTGTGGAAAGGACCGCTGTAACGATTAAGACAAGGTTCAGAAATTTTTTCATCTGATAATGCGGTTTTAGTTCCCAAAATTATTAAAAAAGAGGTAAATTTGCAAACTGGAACTATAACCGAAACCAAGTAATGTCCCGTTTTTCGTCCCTGCTTGTAAGGTGGAGAAAGTGGCTTATGGCGGCAATGGCAATTGTCGCTGTAATATGCGGCATTTTCATCCCCAGGGTTAACGTGAACGCGGACATGACCCTATATCTCCCGGACCAGTCCCAGATGAAACAGGGCATGGACCGTATGGCCCAGACCCTTCCCAACCTTGACCAGCACATGCGTCTGATGGGTGTCATGCTCACGGACACCTCCCTTGTGGCGGAGGCTCCTGCGGTGCTTGATTCCCTTACCGGCCACCTCACGCTGGACTCCGTGCGGCAGCGTGATTCCCTCACGCTGTTCCGCTTCAACATAACCAGCTCCACCAACACTGACGCCATAAAAGAAAAGGTTTCGGCTTATTACGGTTCCAAGGCCGTGGTGGAAGTGGACGGAGACAACATGGTTATGACTGGCATCGGGGAAGTGGTGCTTATTGGTTTCGCCATCTTCTTCGTGGTGCTCACCATAATGTGCCGCTCGTATATGGAGGTTGTGCTGTTCCTTGCCACAACCGGCCTGGCGGTTATGATGAACATGGGCACCAACGCCCTCCTTGGTACGGTGTCCCTCATGACGCATTCCCTTGCCGCCATCTTGCAGATGATCCTATCCATGGACTATTCGGTGATCCTGATGAACCGGTTCCGGGAAGAGAAGGACAAGGGAAAGGCATCTCCGGATGCCATGAGCGCGGCCATAGACGCATCGTCCCGTACCATATTCTCCAGCGCCCTCACCACCTTCGTGGGGCTGATAATGCTCATCTTCATCAAGTTCAAGATAGGGGCCGATGTGGGCTGGGTCCTCTCCAAGGGCGTAGTCTTCAGCCTCATCTGCAACTTCACCGTCCTTCCGGGCCTCATCCTCATGTTCGAGAAGGCCATCCAGAAGACGGGAAAACGTACGCCGTCGGTGCCCGTTGCCCCCGTGGCGCGTTTTGAAAGGGCCTGCCGCTGGCCTCTGACGATACTTTTCGTGGCCATCTTCGTGGGAGCGTTCATCCTCCAGAAGCGCACGGAAATCACTTTCTCCGCCTACTGGCCCACCCCCATCACGGACGCCTTCCCTCCGGACAATCCGGTAATGCTCCTGTACGATACCGCGGAGGAGGTCGAAATCCCGGACCTCCTGGACAGCCTGGCGGACGACCCCAATGTAATCTCAACCCTCAGCTATCCTTCCCTTGCGGTGAAACAGCTCACCGCCAAGGAGATGACGGAGAAGTTCTCCTCCATATCTCCGCTTATAACGGAGGAGGTCCTGGACGTAGTATATTACGCCAAAGTCCACCCCAAGCGCACGGAGCGCCTGAGGCTTTCCCAGCTGGAAGAATCGGCAAACATCCTTGCGGAGCGCGGCCTTGTGCAGGCGGGGCTAGACATGGATTCCCTGACCCTTCCTCCGGCGGAACCGGAAGAGGAACCGGTGGTGACCGTGGTCAAGGAGCCGGAGA
>CAMJJZ010000055.1 GCA_946406275.1 uncultured Bacteroidales bacterium
CTGAGCTGGAAACCGTTGGGAGCAAGGTCTCCAAGATGCACGGAGTCGTATCCTATATCTATGACTTCCTTTTCCGAGCCGGTACTATCATAAATACCTGTCTCCGGGCGGACCTTGGTGAGTTCGCCGTGAAGGTGAACCACGTGCGTGGAGCCGGCCCTTTCGTGGAGGTTGTCCACATTCTGGGTAATCACATCAACTTTATAGGACTTCTCCAGTTCTGCGATAATCTCGTGAGCCCTGTTGGGCTTGGCGTCACGCAGCTGCACGCGAAGGCCGTTGTAGAAGTCCAGGACAAGCTTTCGGTTTCGATACCAGCCCTCAATGGAGGCTACGTCATTTACATCGTACTTTTCCCAGAGGCCTCCGCTGTCACGGAAGGTGGAGAAACCGCTCTCTGCGCTTACTCCGGCGCCGGTGAGTACTGCTATCTTTTTCATTGTTCAATCTGGAAATAATACTTCTTTACCCAATACTCGAACAGAGGATCTATAAACACGGGAGTGTCGTTCTCGTCAAAGAACAGCACTTCCTTTTTCATAAGGGCATCCTTCACGCGCTTGACGTTGGCCGATGAATGGAGGTCGTAACGGGTTATGACGTCCGAGGCGCTGAAGCGGGTTACACCCTGCGCAGCCGCCTTGAGGAAGTTCACCTGATGCGTGGTGAGGCCGTTCACGGTGTCCTGGAAACGGGGCTCATGTACGCTCACAAGACATGAAAGGGCATCCACTAGCACGGGCTCCATGATGTAGCCACGGGTCATGGAGTCGCAGATGGCGCAGAAGTGGTTGATGTACCAGGGATGGCCCTTGAACAGCCTGCAGGCGCCCTGCATGAGTTCCGACGTAATGACCTTGCCGCCGGCCAGGAAGCCCTTGAGCACATGCTCCGCCATCTCGCGTTCGTCGATTGGTGACAGCTTCACCCTCTCCACCTGTCTGTGGAAGAGCAGCGAGCTCTTGAAAATGCGGTGCATGGCATTGACGCCGGAGCCGCACAGAATCATGGAGAAGCCCTTGAAACCTTGCGCCCTGCATTCCTTCATGGCGGCGTTGAGAGGCACCAGGAACTTGTCCTCGTCCTCCAGGAGCGTCACGCACTGGAACTCGTCTATGATAAGTATGAGCTGAGTTCCCTTTTCGGCCGCCAACTTGAAAGGAAAGCGCAGGATGGCATCCACATCGTCCTTTTCAAGGGTCCAGTTCAGGGAAAGCACCTCTCCCCTCTCCGCAAATGCGGCCGGATCAAAGACGAAGTGAGTACCGCCAAGGTAACGCTCCACTATGGATGTATACTCCTCCGGCGTGGCCCCCGCCATCATAACCACGGTGGAGCCGTAACGGAGAAGCAGTTCTTCCAAGGTGCGTATGTTAAGTGCGGAAAACTGCCCCACGGAGAAGCTCTTCCCCTGCATCTTCATGGACACGAGGGCCTGCTGCACCAGAGACGTCTTTCCGGTCTTTGGAGGCTCTGAAAGGACGATGTGCTCCCCCTGGGCAAGGAGGTTGCCCAGGAGGGTTACGTCGTGCTTACGCCCCACGAAATTTTTCCCGGTCACATACTGGGAATATGGGAACGGGGTATCCATTATTCAGCGGGTTCTGCGGGTTCTTCTGCAGTGAGTTCAGCCTCGCATTCACCTTCACACTCAGTGGCCTCCGCGGCTTCGCAGCACTCCTCTACGGGATCAGGGTTGAAGCACTTGAGGGGGCTCTTGACGCCGATGGGGGCAAGGACGTTGCAGAGCCAAAGGGCCACGGCGGCAACTATGATGATGCCGCAGAACCAGCACCAGAAGCGCCTGCGGGCAGCTTTCTTGCGGGCCTCGGGATCCACAGCCGTGAGCTTGGGGAACTTGGCCAGCGAGGTGAGGGTCTTGCCGAACTTGGTATTCACCAGGGCGTTGGCGTTGATGGCCCAGCCGTTGGCATTGAGGATGGGACCCAGGTCACGCTTGCGGAGTTTGCGCCATGCAATGAACATGGAAGGTCCGGAGATGATGAGCATCACCACCGCGATGACAATGAGAACCTGCCACCAGGTGATGCCCTTGAGGGCTGCCACAACGCCTGCAAGGGCGGCGCCCACAAGGCCCAGGGCCATGCCTATGGCCGCAAAGATACCGGCGAATTTTGCAATGTCGAACGGGGCAGCGGGAGCCTTTCCGTCGGCGGCATTATTTGTTGCGGCAGTGAGACCGGACATTGACTTCTCATTCTTTTCCGCGGCTTTCTTGTCTATGCGGTCGCTGATGAGTCGGGCAACCTTCTTGTAAGGGCTCCAGAATGCCTGGCGGATAGACAGAGGATTATCCACGATGGCCGTTACCTGTGCGGTGTAGTCGTTGCCTTCCCTGTCATAGAACACGGCGTTCTTGCCAACGCGGAGGCCGTCTACGTCACCGTCCGTGAGAACTGCGGCAATGTTGAAGGCCTTGCCAAGTTTTTCGCTCTTGCAGGCGCAGTACAGGATGTACATGCCGCTCAGGGACGATATTTCCGGCGCGGGACCCGCTACCTTCACGCAGAGGTCCGTGCTGCGCTGGTCTATGTACAGGCGGCCTGCCTGGAACACGGCCTTCTGGTCCGGAGCATAGAAATCGGCCAGGACCACGTAGTTGTTGAGGAAGCGGTAGAAATTGTGGGTGATGCGGAGGAGCTTGTCAACCTCCTCTATGGAAAGGGCGTTGGCTTCCTCTGCCTTGTCTTTCTCTATGAGTTCCAGGAGGGCGGCCTTGCGGTCCTCCTTGAGGATGGCTTTCACATCGTCCAGGCCTATTCCCTCTACCTCTGCACCCTTCTTGGCGCCAAGCCAAGCGGTGTAGGGAGCGAAGGAGGCAAGGATGGCGTCCCAATCGGCCTCAGTGAGGGCTTTCTTCTTGGGAGCCACCAGGGCTGCCATGGCCTCGATTGCGCCTTTCCAAGCGGGGTTCAGGCCTTCCGTAAGGCTCAGTTTTCCCTCTGCATTAGGCTTTGCAAGGGGCTGGAGGCCGATTTCCGGAGCGGCATCAGCAAGGTTTCCCTCTATGGCGGCAATCTTGTCCACATTAACATCCACGGCTCCGGCCACAGCGGCGTCGAAGCCAACCAGACGGCAGCGCATGAAGAAATCGGCAACCTTGGGCTTAACGGCCTCAACTGCGGCAAGGGCGTCCGCGGTGGCGTCTCCATACGGGAAAACGTCCGCGGTGCCGGCTTCCTTCCAGGCCACGAAATCTGCGCACGCGGCATAGAAGGCCTCTACCTGCTCTGCCGTCACACCTGCCACGCCACTGCGGTCCACTGCGCTGGCAATACCGGCGATGACCTCGATGAGCTTGGCGTCAGCCTCCCCTTCCGCCGATGCGGGAGTGATGATGCCGTCGCCGTTGAATTTGGTATCGGCAAAGATACGCACGTTGTCCGCGGTGTCTTCCAGGCCGATGGATTCCTTCTCCAGACCAAGGTTCTTGAGGATCTGCCGGGCCGATGCCTGGAGCCTTGCGCCGTCAGGGTCGTCAGTATTGAACTGGTCGAAGGCGAGCTCCACGGGCTCTTTGAGGATGACGTCCGGATCCTTGAGGATGCGGGTGAGCCACTGGGCGGTCTTGATGACCTCGTCCACGCGGATGCGACCGTCACCGTCCACGTCGATGAGTTTAAGCGTCTTTTCGTCGAACTCCAGACCATCGGTGGGGCAGCTCAGCACCGTCCACATCTTGCGGTCCAGTTCTCCCAGATGGGCAATGTCCTGCCCGCTCTGTACGTTTACTCTTACGGTTCCGCCCACGGAAGCGAATTTCCAGGGATAAGTGGTTTCAGCAGTCTTCTTTTTCATATGTTTGAGTTTTAGTTTGTTACTTTCTGGCCTAACTTTATTGTTACTTACAAATGTAATAAAAAAATCAAAACCTTAAATATAATTCATTATATTTGCAGACTTTTTTTATGAACATGATAAAGAGAATTATAAACAGGGGAATACAATTCCTGTCTATTTTAATTGTGACCGGAGCGGCCGTCGGGTGCGAAATCCTGGATTTCGACGCCTATAAGACCCCGGAAATCCTGGTTATTTCGCCATCGGAGAAAACACCCAACGCCCTCCAGCGCAACATCCAGGTTTCCGTAATCTGCGACATCAAATGGAAAGCGGAAGTGAGCGAGGACTGGGGAACCATAGAGAACCTTGTCATCGGCAAAGACAATAAAGGCAGTTTCACCCTTACCCTGGCCCCCAATACGGGAAAGGATTCAAGGGAGTTGGATATCGTAGTCAAGGCCGGAAAGAGCTCCCGCTCTTATCCTATCACCCAGCAGGGTATGGATACGTTCTTCAATCCCTCCCCCGTGGTTCTTGCCGGCACCAATGAATCCAAGGTGAGTTTCAAATCACCCTGTGACTGGACAGCGGAAGTAGCTTCCGGAAAAGACTGGCTGGTGCTGAATACAGCCAAAGGACATGCAGGAGACGCAAGTCTCAGCTGCGTAGCCAGTGATCCCAACGAGAATATCGGATCCAGGGAAGGCTCAATACGTCTTACCTTCGAGACCGTGGTTGTGGAATTACCCGTGGTTCAGGGACAGAAGGACGTTATCCTCAGCGAAGACTCCCAGGCATCGTTCGATTGGCAAGGCGGAGAGTTCAGCGTACACACACGTACAAATGTTCAGTACGCAATTGAGTGCTCTGCAAGCTGGGTAAAGCACAGCGTCACCAAGGCTTTGAACGAAGCCACAGAGACATTTACGGTAGAGCCCAATAGCGATAGCGCGGAAAGGACCGCGACCATACGTTTTACCGGTGGAGACGGCTCGCTTACGGTAACTGTTATCCAAAGCGGAAGGGATCCTTTCCTTTTCATCACAACGCCCGGCTTCTACGGTATTGCCGGTATGGATTATGTCCTTGGCAGTAACGGATGGAACCAGTCCGGCCGCAAGGCTTTGACAGACGGCAGCCTTGATTTAAGGCTCATGAACCAGTCTTCAATGTCCGTTATCAGCGTTACAGGCATTAAAAAGAATCTGACTACGGGCTCGCCGGTTACTGTAAACGTCATCATGAGAACCGGTTTCAAAGAGACCCTCCGTTCCAGTTTCAGCACTACCGTCATCGATTCAAACGATGAGCTCATGTGGCTCAAGGCGGAACCTGCAACATGTTTCATCGTTAAAAAGTAAGGGCTTATGAGAATCAGGACTATTCTTACCGCGGCCGCAGCCGCTCTCATCTGCACCGCAGCATTCGCAGGACCGGCATCGCCCGTACCTTTTACCGCCACCCAGCCGGACGGAACAACAATCACCCTCCAGCGTCATGGTGACGAGTTCTTCCACTGGACAACAATCGCCGGCACTTCCCAGGTGATGGAACAGGGAGAGGACGGCTGGTGGAGGCCTTCAACCATCGATTCCAACGCAAGACAAAACGGCGTCGCCCGCAGGCGCGCGGCAAATGCAGTCCGCCCGCGAACCCATACAGACAACAAGATGACCCACGGAGAGCGTCATATCCCCGTTTTCCTTGTGCAGTTCACGGATCTTTCATTCAAGACATCCTCTCCGGCGGAGAAATTCGACGCCCTGCTGAATCAGGAAGGTTATTCCGGCAACGGCGGAACGGGGTCGGTCCGTGACTACTACATGGACAACTCCGACGGTCAGTTCATTCCCGTATTCGACGTATATGGTCCTGTGGATCTTCCAAACAATATGGCCTATTACGGCAAGAACAGCGGGAACAGCGACGTTAGGCCGGAAGAGGCCCTCATCCATGCAGCCAAGGCCCTGGACGATCAGGTGGATTTCAGTCAGTATGACTTCGACAATGACGGCTTCGTGGACATGGCGCTGTTCTACTACGCCGGCTACAGTGAGGCAGAGGGCGGTCCCGCCAATTCCATCTGGCCCCACCAGTGGGACGTCCAGTACGTCAGTATTGGAAAAAACAGTTACTTTGACGGCATTCGTTTCAGCAAGTACTTCTGCACTTCGGAGCTTAAGGGTTCAAGCGGATCCTCTATGTGCGGCATAGGCGCAACCTGCCATGAGTTTGCACATTCCTTAGGTCTTCCTGACTTCTATGACACGGACTACGAGACCAACGGCGAGGCATTAGGCCTGTACTATTTCTCCACTATGGACGCCGGCTGCTACCTCAACGACAGCCGCACTCCTCCATACTTCAACTCGGAAGAGCGCATCCTTCTTGGCTGGATGACAACCGGCGACGTTCCGGAGCTTCCTTCAGGTCAGGTAAGCTTCCCTTCTGTGAGGTATGGCGTTGCATATAAGAGCCTGACGGAGGTGGATGGCGAGTATTTCCTGTATGAGTGCCGCGACGCCACCGGATGGGACAAATACCTTCCAACCGGACTTACAGTCTATCACGTTGACAAATCTACAGCCAGGAGGGTTGGCGGCATCACTCCCTATGCACAATGGGCAGAGTGGGAAACCTACAACACCATCAACGCTTATGGCAGCCATCCCTGCTTCTACATAATACCTGCCGCCAACCAGTCGTCTCTGAACTACATTTCATACACGCTGTCGGATTACGTATTCCCCGGCTCCAAGTTAAAGACAAGCTATACGCCAGTGGACTGGAACAAGAAAGACACTGGCTATTCCTTCAGTGATATTTCATATTCCAGCACCGATAAGAAAGTCTCCTTCACGGTCACAAACGCCAATGCCCCGGTATCCAGTTTTAAGGAAATGGGATTCAACGCTATTGCAGATCCCGGAAACGGCATTTATGCCGCCGGTGACGGATTCTTCCCCCAGCTGGAACTTGTGGACGGTCAGGAGCCTTCTTCCGTGGCCTGGAGCTATGATGGCAACGGCCTCAGCGGCAATGGTGAAATCACCCTCACGGCCGGAACACACAGCATTGTAGCCGTGCTTACGTTTGCCAACGGCACCGTTGAAACGCTTGAGCTTGCAATTGATGTGAAATAAATTTGGTGGGTAAGAAAAATTGTCATATCTTTGCAGCCCAATTGAGAAAAAGGAGGTGTAAAAAGCATGATCATCGTTCCCGTTAAAGAAGGCGAAAACATCGAGAGAGCCCTTAAAAAGTTCAAGCGCAAGTTCGAAAAGACCGGCGCCGTCCGCGAGATGCGTGCCCGCAAGAACTTCGAGAAGCCTTCCGTGATCAAGCGTATGGCTATGCAGAAGGCCATCTACGTTCAGAAGCTCCGTCTTGAAGAAGACCAGTAA
>CAMJJZ010000056.1 GCA_946406275.1 uncultured Bacteroidales bacterium
AAGGTCTTCCACGACAAGCCCGGTGAGTTCGATCCCCGCAAGTACCTCGGCCCCGCCCGTGACGAGATGAAGAAGCTCTACATCCACAAGATTGTGAATGTCCTTGGCTCCAACGGCAAGGCTTAATCCTAAGCCGCAACTCTTAAAACCTCCGCAGAAATGTGGAGGTTTTTTTGTAAATTTGTATGATGATTCTCACTGCCGTCATAGCATTGTTTCTCCAGGCGCCGGACACGCTGGACGCGTCCGTGGTGAGTGCGGCAAGGCGTATATCACCGCCGGTGGAGAAGGCCTCGCGGGAAGTGCTGGAGCGCTCTGCCAATGTGGCCGATGCCATCCGGGACTTTTCCGGTGTGCAGCTGCGGGACTACGGAGGCGTCGGCGGGCTCAAGACCGTGAACGTAAGGAGCCTTGGAAGCGCCCACACGGCCATTTTCATGGACGGAGTGCCCATAGACAACGCCCAGAACATGCAGCCGGACCTGAGCAGGATTGACACGGAAGATCTGGAGACCATAGAACTCTATACGGGTCAGAAATCTGAACTTCTGCAGAGCGCCAGGGAGTACGGCAGCGCCAGTTCCCTGCATCTGGAAACGGCGGCACCAAAGGAACGCAGGACAGAGATGAAACTCCGCGCAGGTTCCTTCACAACCATCTCTCCCTCAATTAGTCATCAAGGCCGGCTGGGAAGCTCTCTCTCCGGCAGGATCCGCATAGGTGGTGATTTCTCCGGCGGCCAGTACCCGTTCCACGTAACGGGGCCCGCTTACGACACAGTTATGCTCCGGGAGAACGGCGACATAAGGGCATTCAAGGCCTCCGGCGGTCTGTGGTACACGCCCTCCAAAGGCCGGTATCACCTGAGCGCCCGCCTCTATGACTCCGAGCGCGGCATCCCAGGCCCGGTGTACAAGCAGGCAGAAGAGTATCCCATGTCCCTGGACCGTCAGACGGACAAAACCTACAGCGTGCAGGCATCAGGAACGCAGGAGCTTTCGCCGCGGCTTAAGCTCCTTGCCAGGGCACGGTACTCCCGCGACATTCTGGAGTATCTTGACATATCGGAACTTGACCCTTCCGTGAGCGCGGAGTGGAACTACGACCTCCAAAGCACCTATCTTTCCACCTCCCTTGGCTGGCAGGCGCTGCCCTGGCTGTACCTTGGCGCGGCCGTGGACGCACAGCACGAGGCCCTGAAATCCAAGGTGGACGCCCGGCGGAGCACGCTCTTTGCGGCCGGCTCCGCAGCCATTCTCAAGGATCCCTGGAGGGCATCGGCCACACTCCAGTATCAGGTTACGGACGATGGCTACAGCTTCCTCTCCCCGGCGTTCCTCCTGGACTGGCATCCCCGGCAGGACTGGCAGTTCGGCGCCGTTGTGAAGCGCTCCTGCAGGCTGCCGTCGTTCAATGACCTTTACTACACAAACGTCACTTCCCGCGCTTTACTGCCGGAGAAAGTCTGGCAGTTCAGCGCCCGCTGGTGCTGGGACCGCAGCTACGGCCCATGGCACTTCCGCGCCAACGAGGAACTCTATCACAACCGCGTCACGGACAAACTCATAGCCGTCCCCAACGGCAGCCTCTTCCGCTGGAGCATGTATAATATAGGTAAGGTAAAGATCTGGGGTGATGAGATTCATGCCGATGTCTCCTGGAACAACACCGTCGGCCTGATAGCCCGGTATTCCTTCCAGTGGGCACGCGAGGACGGAAGCGACTTCCAGATACCCTACATCCCGCTCCATAGCGCCAGTTTCAACCTCTTTGGCGCCATTGACGCCTTCCGGCTGGACATCAAGGGCTTCGTCACCGGCTCCCGCCTCACCGCCGCCAGCACCCGCCCGGAATACCACCTTGCCCCCTGGACCACCTGGGACGCCTCCCTCTCATGGCGCTCCTCCGGTTACACGTTTGCCCTTGAGGTCCGCAACCTCTTAAACGAACAGTACCAGATTGTCCAGGGCTATCCCATGCCCGGAATAAATGTGCTTGGAACCGTTGCCATTACACTGTAGAATGCGTATATTTGCACATCATAATTTTAATAGTTCAATGAAAAAATTATCACTGCTGGTTTTCAGCGTGGCGCTAGTCGCAGCGGCTTGCGCCAAAATTGAAAACACCTCGGAACTTGACGGTTTCACGGGTATCGACGTAGAAGTAGGTGACAACGGGGCAGAGTCCGGCCTCAGGCTCCTTATCCTTAACGAAGGCGCCTATCCCAACACGTCCACACTGGACCTCCTGGACCTTTCCGGGAAAAAGTTTTATGCCGATATCTTCGGCCAGGCCAATCCTGACGTAGCCCAGGGTATAGGCAATACCGGAAACGACATCCATTATGCCGGCGGCCTCATCTGGGTACCCCTCAACGGATCCAATCAGGTTGTAGGTTTCAAGGGCAATTCATTCAAGGAAGCAGTCCGCCTTGATGTAGAAAGCCCCAGAAGCATGGTTTCGGACAACAACTTCGCTTACATAAGCTCTTACGGAGCAGCCGTTTACGGCGGAAATGCCGTGAACGGAAAGGTATATCGTCTTGACCTGGAAGATAATAGTCTCAAGACCATGGAAGTTGGGTATCAGCCTGAAGGCATGGCCATTCTGAACAACAAACTCTACGTTGCAAACAGCGGCGGATACAACTACGTCCACGACAACCGCGTAAGCGTGATAAACCTCACCAATTTCAAGTATGAGAAGGCTATCACCCTTCCGGTGACCAACCTCAATATGATGCGCGTAAGCGATGATAAGCTCTGGATATCCACCTACGGCGAATCCTCCTGGAGCCAGGACGCGGCCGGCAACTGGATACAAAGCGTATCTGCCCCCATGGCACTTGTCGCCCTTAAAGCCGACGGAACCAGCAAGGTCATCGAAGGCGTCCACGCAGACAAGATGACCCTCTCCGGAAACACCATTTACGCAATTGGCAACGATGCGGAAATGACCGGCGGCTATGACCTCTGCCTTTACAAGGTAGACACTGCCACGGAGAACGTTGAGACCATCCATTTTGCAGGCACTGACCTTGCCAAGGTAGGATATCCCTACTGCATCCTGGTCAATCCTCTCACATCCGACATTCTCATTGCCGATGCCTCCTTCACCGGCGACAGCACTCTCTACTGCTTCACCAAGGACTACAAAGAAAAATGGTCCGTCACCACCGGCGTGGGAACGGGCCATCTCATGCTTTACCAGTACTAAACGGTCACCCGTCCCTAAAAACAGCCATTTTCAGGGACGAAGCAGCCAAAACGTACCCTCCGTCCGCAAAAAAGGCCATTTTTAGGGACGGAGGTTGATCGTGGGCATAAATTATGTTATATTTGCAAATGACATAACTCTATGCCTATGAAAAAGTTACTGCTTCCCTTCATATTAGTTCTTTCAGTCTTTGAGGCCGGCGCTCAGGTATATCTTACAGATGCGTTCAAGCCGGAAGACTCCAAAAAGTTTGAAGCAATCACCTCCAAAGGGAACAGTTTTATGTCCCTGGCGGTGTATCCATACAAAGGCGGTTTTACCCTCAGGCCCGGAGAGGGCGGTCTCATCGCGGACCATGTTGCCGGCTATGCCGTCTTCAAGATTGGCGGGGCCTATGAGAAGCTCAGCTTTGTGGTGGGGCCGGGAGGCAAGTCTCCATACTCGGACATTTCCTTTGGCGGCGGAGAGCCAAACTCGGCCAGTGACGATGCCAACGTAATCTTCACCGTCCGGGGCAACGGCCGCATCCTTGCCGATGAAGTTGTCCGGTGCCACGATACCCCAAAGGAATACGTTGTAGACGTTACTGGCGTGGACGATCTCCGCTTTGAACTTCCCCGCGGTGACCAGAACCTCTGCTTTGGAGAAGTCCGCCTGTGGAAGGCCGGGCAAAGCGTAAAACCAGCTGCAAATCCCGTGAGCTATCCTTCCGGCAAGGTTGTGCTTGGAAAGCAGCTCAAGCCGTATTTCATCAAGCACAGCGGATGGGTTGCCCTGGTTACGGACGATGATAAATGGAGCCGGTCACAGAAGGTGCCGTCCATTAGTATCAACCGGGTAGAGTTCAAAAACGGTCTTCAGTTTACGGCCAATCAGGCCCTTGCGGGCAACAATACAGCCTGGGCGTATTTCTGGCTCCAGCGCAAGTATGACAAGCTTTCCTTTATAATCGGCCCCAGGGACAACCAGAGCTCCAACGCCACCGGTTGGATCACCGTTAAAGGAGACGGCAAAATCCTCTACGAGCGCCTTGTAAAGCAGGACGAGCTTGCAGAGCAGGTGGTCCTGAACATCCGCGGAGTAAACCAGCTGTCGTTTGATAGCATAGACCAGTCAAGTGACTTCCTGGGCGGCCTCACCTTTGGCCTTGTAGATATCACCGCATATCCTTCCGGGGACACTTCTGTCCCGTCTGCCGGCGTTGCAAACCTGTCAAAGGGGCGCCTTTCAAATCTGGCCGATGCCACCCCTCTGGCTTCTACCATCAAACCTTTCAGCGTACGTGGAGTGGGCAGTTACAACAGTACGTATTTTGCGGGAGAAAGCACGCATTATACTTTCTCCATGGGCGGAGAAAAGTTCTATGAGGGCTTTATCCTCACAACAGGCACAACCCTTTTCGACGATAACATCTCTTCCTTTGCGGCATTTGACCTTGCAGGAGAGTTCGACTACGTTACCTTCACCTCCGGCACCCTCACCAACCACCGCGTTCTGGACGAGGACCGCCTCCTGGTGTACGCGGACGACAGACTTATCCTGGACACCAAGGTCCACTGCACCTGGCCCAACCAGGTGTTTACCCTGCCTCTGGAGAAGTGCCGTGTCCTAAAATTTGCAAAACCCGGCACGGGTAAGGGCAAGCAGACATACATAGGCGTAGGAGACATAATGGTGTTCCGCGGACAGCCCCAGGATGCGTCCAAGTTCTTCTATCACCGCAAGCCGGAGTGCCCAGATGTAGTGGATCTGATTGACCTCTGTGAGCGTCCGTACTTCCATTATGTGGGAAGGTTCCTTTCCTCCACCACCAATTTCGACTTCAACGACTGCTTCAAAAACGGAGAGTCCCAGAAAGAATTCTTCCAGATGAAGGACGGCTCCAAGATATACAAAGGCGTAATGCTGGAAACCAACATCCCTCCGGCACTGGCATTTGAGGACATTACCCTTTCCGAGGCCGTCTTCATGTTCCTGATGGGCGCCGGCAGCGCAATATCGGCAAGCAACGTGGCCGCGTATACGGGAGTATCGGCAGGAGCGGGCCTGGCCGGGGCAATGGCCTCCGGATGGTCCAGCCTGAGCCTGGTGGGGGACAGTAACCACCAGTCCTCAGTGGCTGCGTTCAACCCGTACGGAGAGTACGAGACTCTCACATTTACCGTTGCCAACAGGTACGAGTATTACGACAAAGACCTCTTCGGCGCCACAATCAGTGAAGAGAACCCCGTGAAGCTGAACGTCTTTGCCGATATGCGCAAAGTAGGAGAGTACTGGCTCAACAACAAGATGCAGCCCACCACGTACACCGTTCCCATCAACAAGTGCACCCAGCTCATGTTCTGGCTGGAGTGCGGTGACAGCAGGTCCGGTCAGTACATCCTGTATGACATGACTCTCTCTAAGGAGAAGTGCAATATCCCCATCCCTGATTTCTCACAGCCTTCCCAGTCATCTTCCCAGGCACCGCTTCAGTTGGAGCCACAGGAGGAAACCACAGTATCATACGAGGTTACTTCCGCTGCTCCTACCAAGTCCACAACAAAGACCAAGGCAAAGAAGACCAAGAAGGAAGCAGATCCCATTGTCTGGGACCTTGACCGTAAGAGCTTCAATCCCGCCGTTGACGATTTCCTGAAAGACGTCACCAACGTCTGGAAAGATACAGAACGGCTCAGAAACAACCTGGCGCTGGACTATAGCATTAACCAGACCTGGGTAAAGGCTGCAAACGGCGCCGTATTCAAGATTGTCACCTTCCCTGACAAGAATGGCAACAGGGTAAGCACCACAGACATTCAGAAGGCAATAGTCTCCGTTGTTGAGGGCGGTACTGCCATCCAGAACAACGCCAAACTTGCCCTTGTGGGCCTTCCCGGCGCCACCGTCGGCCTCATGAACATTCCCAAGGTGGACGATATGACCTACTTTGGAAAGTATGTAAAGGGCGCCAAAGCCGCCTTGGACCAATGCTCCAAGGAAGCCAAATCCATAGTGGAAATGAAGAACGACGAGCTGGACCTTATCCAGTCCTACATCAAGAAATCCGTAAACGTGGGCCCCTACAAGAGCACCGCACGTGTGATTATCCTTCAACAGGAAGCCGGAGACGTGGTCCCTGCCACCATGCAGAGCCTGGAATCTTTCAACTTCTAGTTCTTGATGCCGCGGAACTCATCTCCCCACATCCCGTCAGGGAATTCCAATACGATTTTTTCTTCGCAAAGGTTGCACGTCTGCAGTGCAGCCTTTAGCTTTTCAATCAAATCTGCGCGGTCCTTGGCGCCAAGAACAAATATCTCTTTCATAGCCCTTGAGCTCTGCCGGGATTCTGTCAAGGAGACAAAGCCACTTGCGATATAGATGCTATTAACAAGCCTGTAGTAATGACCCGCAAATAGCAGTTTTTACTGCTTCTCCATGTTGAAACGGTCCATGTTGGTGTACCTGATTTCAACGTGGATGGCATTCTTTTCCTTGGTAAGAGCCCAAGTGGATTCCCATAGACCGCTACCGCCTATCTCCCACCATCTGTCGGCCTCCAGAGTGGTTTCATTGAGTGTGGCGCATTCGTACCAAAGCGGCTTGGCATACTTGTCACAATGGACAATGTAGGAATTCCATTTCTTTTCCGGTGTGAGCGTGAGGATACCGTTGTCAAAAGTCCATGTGCCGGATTCTTTGACGCAAACCTTGATGCTTACATCAGCACCGCCTTCCGCTAATTTGCCGTACTCGTATTGACACTCCCAGCGGGTGAAATTCTTGCCGTCAAAAGTGATGCGGTATCTCTTGCCGTGGCCTTCGGCAAAGCCTTCGCTTGAGCCGTCCCAGGTGCCAACCAGATCGCTTTCCTGTACAGCAGTGTTTTCTTCAGTGTCTAGATTGCAAGCAGCGAATAAGGCAACCGCGGCCAGCATAAGTAATACTCTTTTCATACTATGTGGTTTTTATAAACATCCTTCTTCAGTGCAGACTCCCTT
>CAMJJZ010000057.1 GCA_946406275.1 uncultured Bacteroidales bacterium
CCGTGAATCATATCCAGGCCGTAG
Source organism: uncultured Bacteroidales bacterium (assembly GCA_946406275.1). Next base: position 25 of record CAMJJZ010000057.1, read on the forward strand.
ATGCAGGGAATGCCTATGGCTTCCATGCTCTTTTCCTGGATTTTACGCACCATGGCGGCGGTTTCCTCGCGGGAATGGGCACGGTCTCCCTGGACGTTCAGGATGGAGCCAATCTTGTACTCCCCTATCACTTTGTCCAGTTTTGCGGGGTCCAGCTCGCCGTCTGCGCCCAGAAGGGCGCTCACGTTAATCTGGACAATCTGTCCCGCCTTCTCCTGGAGGGTCATTCCTTTCAGGACCTTCTCCACCTTTGCCTCAACGGCCTTGTCGGCAGGAATAACGGGCGTTACGTTCTGCCCGCAGGCCACTACGGCGAGGGCTGTTGCTACAATAATGCTTCTTTTCATATAGGTCTAGAGTTTTGCTTCAACGTGTTTTCCGGTGTACTGGATGCGGACGACGCCATCCACATCGGGATCCCAGGGCTGGGGGGTGTCCGCGTCTATGACAACTACGCGGAAGGTGCGTTCCTCAGGCATTCCGGGATAGGAGCCCTGGCGGGGACCCACTAAGAGAGTCCTTTCCTCATCCACCCAGCGGATGGGAATGGCGGAGTACTGGCCTTTTTCGTAATTGTACGTTAGGCCATCGTCCTCATAGAGGATGAAGCTGGCGTCCGCGCCGGCGTATACGGCAAGGAGTATATCGTCCGCCGGTTTTTCATCGGACCATTCCATTTCAGGACCGATGGGGACGATGCTTCCGCCCCTGACGTACAGCGGCATGCGGCCGTACGGGGCGTCAACGGTAAGGCTGAAACCTCCGCCAGAAGACCTCCGGGACAAGCCCGAAGGTGACGACATAACCTCGCCGGTATAGAAATCGTACCAAATTCCTTCCGGGAAGTAGACGTCGCGGCTGCGGGCCTTGTACTCGTACACCGGGCAGGGCATGAGGGCGGGCCCGAAGAGCCACTGGTCACTGAGGTCCCAGACCACCATATCGTCCGGGAAGTCCATGGGAAGGCCGCGCATGATGGTGGCATCGTCAAAATGCACCGCTGCGGTGAGGGAATAAATGTAAGGCATGAGGCGGTAGCGGAGCTTCATGTACCAGAGGATGCTCTCATAGGCCTCTGACCCTTCCGGAGCGATGTTCCAGAGCTCCCTCCTGGGCCACTGGCCGTGGGTGCGGAACAGCGGAACGAAGGTCCCCCACTGGTGCCAGCGGGTCTGCATCTCACGCCACTCGTCAAGGTTTGCGGGATCGTAGAACTTGCTCATCACGGAGAAGCCGCCAATGTCCATTCCCCAGAACGGGATGCCGCTCATGGAGTAGTTGAGGCCGGCAGCCATCTGCATCCGCATATCAGTCCAACTTGTGCCGATATCCCCGCTCCAGGACGCCGTGGAATAGCGCTGGAGGCCGGAGAAGCCGTTGCGGGTAAGGAGGAAGACGCGCTTGTCCGGATCAACGCTGCGCTGGCCCTCGTATATGGCCTGGGCGTTCACCAGGGCATATGCATTGAGGTATTCCGTGGAAGAGCCAAGGGCGTTGGGAGTGAGCAGCCACTTCATATAATCGAGCGGCAGGCAGTCCCTGAGGTTGGGCTCACTGGCGTCCATCCACCAGGCGTCTATCTTTTTGCCATAGCGGCTGTAAAGCGTCTTGTCCATCTGGTCCCAGAACATCTTTCGGCCGCCTTCTGCGTAGGCGTCATAGAAGGTCTGTTTATGGCCAAGCCAGTCAGTAAGGCCGTCGTCCTCTGCGTGGGTATACGCATAGCCTGCGGCCTTGAGCTCCTTGTAATGCTCCGTGTTGGTGTAGAACTTGGGCCACACGGAAATCATAAAGCGCGCGTTCATGGCGTGGACATCGTCCAGCATCTTTTCAGGGTCCGGGTAGCGGGCGGGGTCGAACTCGTGGCTGCCCCACTGGTCGTCAAGCCAGTACTGCCAGTCCTGGACTATATTGTCGATTGGAATATGCCTCTTGCGGAACTCCGCCAGGGTTCCCACAAGGTCTTCCTGGGTGGAGTAGCGCTCGCGGCTCTGCCAGAATCCCAGCGACCATTTGGGCATGACCGGGGCCTTGCCCGTGAGCTGGCGGTAACCCTTGATAACGCCGTCGTAATTGCCTCCGTTGATGAAATAGTAGTCCAGCGAGGGCTCGAATTCCGACGACAGTGTGAGATTTGACTGTCCCTCATACAGAGGAGCAACCCTTAGGCCGATGTAGGAGACGTCGCCGTCCGGTTCCCACTCAATCCTGAAGGGCGTGGGAACGCCCTCTTCCAAGTGCACCACGAACTTGTAGCTGTTGGGGTTCCAGGCCGGACGCCAGCGGCGGGACATCACTTCCTCACCGTCCATGGTAGTGGTCTGGAAGCCGGCATAGTACTGGATGAAATGATAGTCTCCGGTTTCCTTTGCCGTGATGGTCCCCTTGTATATCACCTTGCTGAAAGGACCGCCCTCAGGAAGGTTCCTGATGGCGAATTCCGTCTCATAATATAGAGAGTCCTCCTGATGAACGAACTCTTTCCCGTTCTTGGGGAAATAGAGGCCCTTGAGATCCAGGTCGAATACCTCTCCGAGCTGTTTGTACGGCTCCGGATTGCCCCAGCGGCTAAGAGAATAAGCGTCCAGAAGGATGCCATAACCCTTTACTGAGACCACCATGGGCACGCTTATCTTGGTATTGTACTGGTAAAGCTCCTGGTTGCCGCCCCTGTGGTCAAGCTCTCCGTCCTGCTGCTGGCCAAGGCCGTAGAAAGCCTCGTCCTCAGCCACTTCAAAGCTCACTTGGGTGCTCCAGGCGTCCTTGCCCTCAACGGTAATGGGCTTGAACTCCGCGCGGCCGTCTGCGGCCAGGAGATTGCCTTCGCCATCATAGAAGCTGATGCTGCCATCGGCCTTGTAAACGTCTACGGTAACAGCACCGGTGGTGAGGTGAACCTTGCCCATAGCGTCCGACACTTCAAAGTCCAGGCATTCCTTCTGGGGAAGAACGGCCAGGGACTGACGGTCATTGAACTTTCCGTCCGGGGACTGGGTTACGCGTACAATCTCCGGGCTAATGACCTGGAGGCGGACGGCGCCGCCGTCGGCGGTTTTTACTACTACGGTGCGGCTGCAGGCGCAGAGTGCCAGCGCAGCGGCTATGATACTAATGTAACGCTTCATTCTTGTCTATGAGTTTGTTTATGGCCTGTACGGAAAGGCCGGTGCGGAGGCCGTCCGCGGGTGTATTGAGGCAGTAGTCCACAAGGCGGTCTACCGTGGAGGTGGCAACGTGGAGGCGGGTATCTGACGATGCGTAATAGATGAATACTTTGCCGTCCGGATCCGCAATCCAGCCGCAGGAGAAGGCAACGTTCATCACATCGCCAATGTACTCCCAGTCCTGAGGGACAAGGAAGTAACCGCCGGGCTGGGCAATCACGCGGGAGGGATCTTCAAGGGCGGTCATGTACATGTACAGCACGTAACGGAGGCCGCTGGCGCAGCCGCGCACGCCGTGGGCAAGGTGCAGCCAGCCCTGAGGGGTCTTGATGGGATGAGGGCCCTCGCCGTTCTTCACTTCCTTTATTGTATGATAGTAGCGGCGCTCAATAATCTTCTCTTCCTTGATTTCCGCGCCGTCCATGGTGTCTACCAGCGCCCAGCCAATGCCTCCGCCGCTGCCGGCATCTATGAAGCCGTCCTGCGGGCGGGTGTACAGCGCATATTTGCCGTTCACGAACTCCGGGTGCAGCACCACGTTGCGCTGCTGGGAGGCGGACTTTATGTCCGGGAGCCTTTCCCAGTTAATCAGATCCTTGGTGCGGGCAACTCCTGCCGCGGCCGTTGCCGCTGAGAGGTCTCCCTCCGCACTGTGATCCTTGCGCTCCACGCAGAAGATGCCGTAGATCCAGCCGTCTTCATGGGCCGTGAGACGCATGTCGTACACGTTTGTGGCGGGCTCACCCCACTCAGGCATTGTTATGGGACGGGGCCAGAAACGGAAGTTGTCCACGCCGTTAGGACTCTCCGCAACGGCAAAGAAGGACTTGCGGTCGTTGCCCTCCACGCGGGCCACAACCACATATTTATCCTTCCACTTGATGGCGCCGGCATTGAACGCGGCGTTTACGCCAATGCGTTCCATGAGGTAAGGATTGGTTGCCTTATTGAGGTCATACCTCCACTCCAGCGGGGCGTGGGCGGCCGTGAGAACGGGGTTCTGCCAGCGCTCGAATATGCCGTTGCCCTCTATGGGGGCGTTCTTTTTCTCTATGAGTTGCCTGTGGTTTTCCTTAAGCCAGGCCAGTCTTTGGTCAAAGTTCATATTCCGTTATTCTCCAAGAAACACTATCTGATCCAGTTCCGCGAATGCCTTGAAATCCGCCTCGTTCTCAAAACCCTTCCAGGCCGCATAGAAGTGGCCGGGCTTGTCCCAGGCGTTGCGCCAGGTAAGAAGGTATGTTATGGGGAAATCCTTCACTGCGGGATACAGCACCTCCGTCCACCACTTGGGGTCAGGAATGCCCTCAAGGCCGGTTTCGCTGAGGCAAATGGGCTTCCTGTGCTCCACGCTCACGGCGTTCAGGGACGCAAGGTCCGTCTTGAGGCACTCCCTGAAGCGTACAGCGGATTCCTTGCTCTCATACTCCGTGTATGCATATGCATCCAGGCCCAGGAGGTCTACGAACTCGTCGCCGGGGTATCGTTCCATATAACCCTCTATGTCCGATGCCCAGCCGTCCGGGGAATAGCACCAGACCAGGTTTGTGAGGCCGCGGTCTTTCACGAAGTAGACCCAGGTCATGCGGAAAAGTTCTATGTACTCCTGCGTGGTGCAGAGCTTGGCGCCCCACCAGAACCAGCTGCCGGTGTTCTCATGCCAGGGACGGAAGATGACGGCAACGTCCCCCAGACTCTCCACAAAATCCGCCCCGCGGCGCAGCCATTCCATGAACTCGGTATGCTTTTCCCCGCCGGGGAGGACGGACTTTACCACCTGGTCTGACGACACGTCCCAGGCGTCCCCGCCGGTAAGGATGTTGTCCGGATGCCAGGAAAGCGTGACGATGCCCCCGCGCTCAATATGCTGCAGCGCCGCCTTGCGGATGAGGCCGAAGGGGACGCCGTCCAGATTCTCAGAGGCCCCGTGCTCAATATCTCCGAGGTCGAAGCCCATCACCAGAGGGTAGTATCCGGTGACGTCCTTTACGTCCGAGCGGTCCAGGGGATCCGTTTCCCAGTCTTCCACCTTCCAGGAGTGGCCGTATGGCGGATCGTCCTGGTGGCCATAGGCAATCTTTCCTTCCTCTGCAAGGGTGAGTAGCTGCCTCATGAGGAGGTCTTTGGGAGTATCTGCAGGTTTGTTTGCACAGGCCGCCGCAATAAGCGCGGCAAGCAGTAAGGTCATAGTTTTATTCATAGTATACAAAATTACTCATTTTCCACGTGAGAGCAAACACAAAAGAATCAAAAGATAATACTTTTGAAACATGGAAGCCTTATTGAAAAAATAATACTTATATTTGCGTATGATCACATTCAAAACAATCCTTGCGTCAATTGCCGCCACCCTGCTGGCAGCCTCCTGTAATGACAACGGGATGGTCTCCCCCATCAATCAGGGAGAGACAGCCCAGGCCTCGCTCATAGTCAACCAGACCTCGGTCAGCTTTGACCAGGCGGGAGGAGAGCAGAGCATAACCATAACGGCCCCCAAACTTCCCACGGCCCTTTCCAACTGCGACTGGTGCAGCGTGGAGGTGGGCAAGACTTCATCGTCCAAAGAATTTACTTTAAAACTTGTTGCCGGCCCCAACAGGACTTCCGCCAAGTCCGGCAACATAAACATTACCTGTGACAGGGAGAAAGCTACCGTAACCGTGAACCAGGCGGCATTCATGGCTCCGGCTACGGCAAGCACTACCGCCATTACGCCGGACATCGTCTTTGAGGCGATTGGCCCGGGCTGGAACATGGGCAACCACCTGGACGCCATCAACGACGGCGTTTCCGCAGAAACCGTCTGGGGCAATCCCAAGTGTACGCAGGCTACCATGAACGGTGTCAAGGCTGCCGGATTCAAATCCATCCGAATCTGCACCACATGGCAAGGTCATATAGGCTCTGCCCCCACATACACTATTGACGAAGCCTGGCTTTCCAGAGTGGAAGAGATTGTAGGCTATGCGGAAAAGGCCGGCCTTGTAGCCATCCTGAACACTCATCACGATGAGAGTTATTGGCTGGACATTGCCAGGGCATACCTCACTCCCGGCATCCATGAAAAGACAAAGGACGAGATTTTCTGCTTCTGGACACAGATAGCAAAGCGCTTCCAGTCCAAGGGAGAGTGGCTCATCTTCGAGTCCATGAACGAGATCCAGGACGGCGGCTGGGGCTACAGCGATGCCTTCAAGAAGAACCCCGACGCCCAGTACAAGGTTCTCAACGAGTGGAACCAGGTATTCGTAGACGCGGTCCGTTCCACCGGCGGCAACAACGCCACGCGCTGGCTAGGCGTGCCCGGATACGCCGCAAGCCCCGGCTTCACAATGAAGGGTCTTGTGCTGCCCAAGGACTATACCAGCGCCAACCGCCTCATGGTGGCCGTCCACGACTACGATCCGTACAACTATACGCTCAACAATCCCCTTGTAAGAAGGTGGGGGCACACCGCGGAGAGCTCCCTCCGCCCCAGCAATGACGACGAGGCCGCCGTCCGCAGCGTCTTCGACCAGCTCAAGGCAAAGTATATTGACAACGGCACTCCCGTATATCTCGGAGAGATGGGCTGCTCCCGCCATGAGGCCGATGACCTTCCCTTCCAGAAGTACTATATGGAGTATTTCTGCAAGTCGGCGGCAGACCACAAGCTTCCCATGCTGCTATGGGACAACGGCGCCAAGGGCACCGGCCCTGAAAAGCACGCCTACATAGACCACG
>CAMJJZ010000058.1 GCA_946406275.1 uncultured Bacteroidales bacterium
TAGTCCATTGCCTTGTGCTCCCTCAGAGTCTGGACTATGGAAGCCACCGTTGAGCCCTTCTGGCCCACGGCAACATAGATGCAGTACACGGGCTCCCCTGCCTCGTAGGCGCTTCTCTGATTGATGATTGTATCAATAGCGATAGCCGTCTTACCGGTCTGGCGGTCTCCAATTATGAGCTCACGCTGGCCCCGGCCGATAGGAATCATGGCATCAATTGCCTTCAGGCCCGTCTGGAGAGGTTCTGAAACCGGCTGGCGGTAGATGACGCCCGGAGCCTTACGCTCCAGAGGCATATCTATTTTCTCCCCGCCAACGGCACCGAGGCCGTCCAGGGGGTTGCCAAGAGGGTCTATCACCCTGCCAAGGAGGCTGTCGTTCACTCCCACGGAGGCAATGCGGCCTGTGCGGCGCACCAGCATTCCTTCCTTCACGTGGTCCGTGGGGCCCATAAGGACGGCGCCCACGTTATCGGCCTCAAGGTTCATCACAACGGCCATGACTCCGCCGCCGCAGTCAAGGAGTTCCCCTGCCTCGGCGTGATCAAGGCCATAGATGCGCACTACGCCGTCACTCACCTGCAGGGCTTTTCCGATCTCCTCAAACTGGAGGTCGTTTTTCATATCCCTGAGCTGACTGAGAAGGATGTCGCTTACTTCGCTTGGTTTAAGAGATACGCTCATCAGATAATTCTTCTATTCTTTTCAATAAACTGTTCACGGATAAGGTCCAGCTGGCGCCTTACGCTGGCATCCAGAAGGTAGTCGTCAAGGTCAAACACAAAGCCTCCCACAAGGTCGGGGTCCACCTCAACCTCTATGATTACATCGTCCCCGGTCTTCTGCTTCACCAGGGCCTTCAGGCGCTGAAGAAGACGCTCGGAGGGCTCACGCGCAGTGGTAAGGCGGGCTTTCCTTATGCCGATGCTCCTGTGGTAGATGTCCACAAAATCCCTCAGGATATCCTCCACAAGGTCCATTCGCCCATTTTGGTTAAGGAGGGTGAGGAAGCGGCTCATCTCAGTGGAGAGCCTGTTTCCAAGGGCCGATTGGAGGAGTTTTTTCTTGTCGAATGGAGACACCACGTCATCGGCGGCTGTAACCATACGCCTGAGGTCCGGTACGGTGCGGATTGCCCCCAGGAGGGTTTCTGCCTCAGAGCACACAAGTTCACCCTGCCCGCTCTCACGGGCATACTTCACCAGCGCATAGGCATAGCGTGTTATGACGATGCTACGGTTCACGATCCAAGTCTGGCCTCATTTGCCTCATCCACCAGGGACTCTATGAAAGCCCTCTGGCTGCCTGTATCCTGGAGTTCGTGGCGGAGCACTTTTTCCGCCACCTCAACGCTCAGGAGGGCAATTTCCTTTCGGACATCCCTCAGGGCGCTCTCTTTCTCCGCCTCAATCTGGAGCCTTGCGTTTGCGATGATTGCATCGGCCTCGGAACGCGCCTGGGCCTTAGCATCGGCAAGAATCTTGGCCTTCGCATCCGTAGCCTCACGGATCATCTGTGTCTGCTCCCTTCTGGTTTCCTCCAGCATACGGACATGCTCGTCTTTCCACTGAGCCATCTGCGCCTTGATTGTATCGGCATCCTGGAGGGCCTTCGCAATCTTGGCGCTGCGTTTATCCACCATGTCCGTAATGATCGGGAAACCGAACTTCGCAAGGAGGAAAAACACAATACCGAAAATCACGACCATCCAGAAAAGGAGGCCGAAATCTGGCGTCACAAGGTTCATGGCTACTTAATTACAATTGCAAGCAGTGCTACGATGATGGCGAAGAGGGCGGCACCCTCAACCATACCTGCGGCGATGATCATGGAGGTACGCAGGTTGCCGGTGCTTTCCGGCTGGCGTGCGATGGCTTCCATGGTGGATTTGCCGATTTTACCGATGCCGATAGCTGCTGCGATGGCTGCGATAGCGGCGCCAAGGGCGGCACCGGCCTTTCCGAGGGCTGCGCCCGCGGCTGCCTGGAGAATGATTGTACTTAGAATCATAATATCAAAGTTTTAAAGTTTATTCCTCTTCCTTCTGCCGTGCCAGCCCTATGTAGATGGAGCTGAGCATGGTGAAAACATAAGCCTGGATAAAGGCCACAAGGCACTCCAGGGCATCCAGGAACACCCCGAAGAGCACACTCACAACCGTCATTCCTCCGCCAAGGAGCGGGCCGTATTTGGCCATTATGAAAATGATACATACCATGCTGATTATCATAATATGACCTGCCAGCATGTTGGCAAAGAGACGGATAGTGAGGGATACCGGCTTCATGAGGGCGCTGAAAACCTCTATGACCGGCATTATGGGTTTAAGGAAGCCCGGAACGTCCGGGGCAAAAATCTCCTTATAATAGTGCTTGGTACCGTTGAAATTCACTGTGAAGAAGGTGCAGAGCGCCAGCACAAGGGTAATGGCGATGTTACCGGTGAGATTGGCCCCGCCCGGGAAGAACGGCATGATTCCAAGGAAGTTGTTGAGAAGGATCCACAGGAAGGCCATGCAAAGGTAAGGAGAGAACTTCCTGTAATCAGGGCCGATATTCTCCTTTGCCATGTCATGCACCATCATCACAAGCGGCTCCATGGCGGCCGCAAGGCCCGTTGGAGCCTCCTCAAGGGCATCGTGTTTCCTATACCACCTTGCGGTGAGAAGGACTATGACAAGAAGGAGCGCCGTGCTCATCATAAGGGCCAGCACGTTCTTGGTTATGGAAATGTCCACGGGACGCTTACCAGTAGTGGCATTCACAAGCTTTCCGTCCTCATTAAACGTGTATCCATGTTCTTCTGCGTGATGTGCCGTAAACACCTTCACGCCATTATCTATCACTATGCACGGCAGCGGAATTGCCACCGGCTTCCCCTTCCACTCCGTTATGTGCCACTCATACTCATCCCCGATGTGATCGAAGATAATCTCCGACACATTGATCTCTCCGTCATTGCTGACCTCCACGTCATTGCCGACCTGATCGGCAATCTCAGATGCCCGGTCGTGGCCGGGCATGACGGGAGCCTGAAGAAGGAACAGCGATATGAGGAAGGTAAGGATCATATCTCTGCGCAGACGGTTACTGTGTTGTCCTGAACCCTTGCGAAGCCGCCGGTAATCTGGAGGAACTTCTCATCACCATCCTCAACATAGCGGATGCTGCCCTTTTCCAGGGAAGTGACTATGGGGGCGTGACCGGGAAGGACTGTGAACGGACTCAGTGTCCCGGGCAGGGATACCAGGGAAACGGAGGCGCTGACAAGAGTGCCTTCAGGGCTCAGGATATGGAGACGGATACTCATTTGGCTGCGGCAAGTATGGCTTCTCCCTTCTTGATGGCGTCCTCTATGGTGCCAACGTTAAGGAAGGCCTGCTCAGGGAGGTAATCAACCTCTCCGTCCATAATCATATTGAAACCCTTGATGGTGTCCTCGATGGAGACCATGACACCCTTCACACCGGTGAACTGCTCTGCCACAAAGAACGGCTGTGACAGGAACCTCTGTACGCGGCGGGCGCGGTTGACGGTGGTCTTGTCTTCATCGGAGAGTTCATCCATACCAAGGATTGCGATGATGTCCTGGAGCTCCTGGTTACGCTGGAGGATCTGCTTCACCCTCTGGGCTGTATCGTAATGCGCCTTACCCACAATGTTGGGATCAAGGATACGGGAAGTGGACTCCAGCGGATCCACGGCAGGGTATATACCCAGAGCCGTAATCTTTCTGGAGAGCACCGTGGTTGCATCAAGGTGCGTAAAGGTGGTTGCGGGAGCGGGGTCCGTAAGGTCATCGGCCGGAACATACACCGCCTGGACGGATGTGATGGAACCGTTCTTGGTGGAGGTGATCCTCTCCTGCATCTTACCCATTTCCGTTGCAAGGGTGGGCTGGTAACCCACGGCGGAAGGCATACGTCCAAGAAGTGCGGAAACCTCGGAGCCTGCCTGGGTGAAACGGAATATATTGTCTATGAAAAGGAGGATGTCGTGAGGGGCCGCCGGATCCGTGCTGTCACGGAAGCTCTCTGCCAGTGTAAGGCCGCTCAGGGCAACGTTGGTACGGGCTCCCGGGGGTTCGTTCATCTGGCCGAAGACCATGGACACCTGGCTCTTCTCAAGCTCTGCGGGGTCTACCAGGGAGAGGTCCCATCGGCCCTCTTCCATAGCCTTGTTGAATGCTTCTCCGTAACGGATGACGTTGGATTCAATCATCTCACGGAGGAGATCGTTGCCCTCACGGGTGCGCTCTCCAACGCCTGCAAACACGGAAAAGCCGTTGTGGGCCTTTGCAATATTGTTGATGAGCTCCTTGATGAGCACGGTCTTGCCCACGCCAGCGCCGCCGAAAAGGCCAATCTTACCACCTTTCAGATAGGGTTCCAGGAGGTCAATGACCTTGATTCCGGTGAAGAGCACCTCCTGTGAGGTGGTTAGGTCCTCAAACTTTGGAGGGTCCCTGTGGATGGGAAGGGTGTTTACCCTGTCCATCTCTCCCATGCCGTCAATGGCGTCTCCGGTGACGTTCATCACACGGCCGCGGATCTGGGCTCCTACCGGCATGGATATGGGCCGATGCGTGTTTTCCACCTCCAGGCCGCGGCTGAGGCCGTCCGTGGAGTCCATGGCAACGGTGCGCACGGTGTCTTCGCCTATGTGCTGCTGCACCTCAAGGATAACGGCGCGGCCATCAGGGCGCTGCACTTTCAGGGCATCCCCGATGCGGGGAAGCTCTAGTTCTGCTTTCCCCACCGATAAATCAAAGTGAACGTCTACCACAGGCCCTACCACCTGGGCTACGCGACCTAATTTTTCCTGCATCCTAGTGTATTAATTATAACGCAAATTTAACATTTTTTTCCTACAGAACATTATTCGGTGGCAAACTTGAAGAAGGCGTCGATATCGGCCTTTTTCTCAAGGCGCACGATGTAGCAGTTGTCTCCAAGGTCATCGGAGAGGGCATACGGGACACGGCTTGCCATGCATACCGCGGGACCGTACTTGTCCAGGATATCCTGGTGGGAATGCTTGTACTGATGGTTGTCACGGCGGCCCACATAGCCTATGTAGGAGCTCTCGCCAAGGGGTTTACGGGCTTCGTCGAAGGCCACCATATCGGCCCAGATCTGGTACACGTCCGTGTTGTGGGCGAAGTTCATCATATCAGGGGTGTAGCCTCCCGGCGGGCGCATGTTCACCTCCAGGCCCACGTAGTCTCCCTTCTTGCCAAGGCCTTCGCGGTCGCGGTCCAGCTGGAAGAACTCCAGATGCACGAAACGGCTCTTTATGCCAAAGGCGTCCACCGTGCGGCGGCCGATTTCCGACAGCTTGGCGGGGACGGTCTTGTTGGTCCAGTAGCAGCAGTCAAGGTTGCCGTGGACTATCTCCATGACGGGCGTGGGGAACACGGTATTGTTCTCGAAGATGGCTTCTCCCTTTGAATTGAAAATGGCATCGTAGCTTATCAGGAGGCCGGTTATGAACTCCTCAACCACGTAGTAGCCCATATCCTTGGCGTGGTGCTCAAGCCACTGCTCAAGGTCCTCTGCGTTACACATTTTGGTAGTGCCGCCGGCGCCCATTCCGTTGTCCGGCTTGGCAATGACGGGATAGCCGGTCTTCTTCACAAAGGCCTTGATCCTGGCAGGGCCTTCCACGCCTTTTATCTGACGGGCCGTAGGGATACCGCCAAGGGCGTAGTACTTTTTCATCTCGGACTTGTTCTTGATGGCCGATATATGGTCCGTCTTTATGCCGGTTGTGATGTTGAAGTCTGTCCGCAGGCGGGCATCCTGCTCCAGCCACCACTCATTGTTGGACTCCAGCCAGTCTATCTTTCCCCACTTGTGGGCAAACCATGCAACCGCACGGTACATCTCCCCGTAGTCTTCCAGGTTCTGTACCCTGTAGTAGTCTGAAATGCTCTGTTTGAGCTCCCAGGAAAGGTTCTCGTAGGGTTGGTCGGCTATGGCAAGGACGTTGATTCCATTTGCCTTTGCCCCGGCGCAGAAGTGCCAGTAAGTGTCCGGGAAATGGGGGGATATGAATATGAGGTTCATAAAGGAGTATGTTTTATTTTCTTCTGATACGCGGCGCATGGCTCCGCGGGATATTTCAAATGCCTCTCCGTAGAGGACGCTGCGGCCATTTTCAACTTTCACGTAACCGCCGTCACGGAAAGTGTAGAAACGGTGCCCCCAGCTGTCCGGGAAGGCTATGTCTTCAAAAAGGCGGAGTCCGTCCACCGTTGCCCAGCGGACCTGCTCCATATGGGGGATAAGCTGTATGTCTGTAAGGCCAAGGCCTTTTAGCCAGCGCTTATACCCGGGATCCACGGCTTCACCGGGAAGTTCCGGATGGGAGTACACAATATCGGCACAGTTCATGCTCCCGGCGCTGCAACCCATAACCACCCCGTCAAAGCCTTTCAGGATATCCTTAAGGCCGATTTCATGGATGAAACGGTTCTGGGTGGGAACATGCCCGCCGCAGAGGATCACCCAGTCCGATTCCCCCACCAGGCGGGCCGTTTCAGAGGCGTTGTGGCGGTCCAGCATCACTATGCGCTCTGTCTCTATTCCGGAGCGGTGGATGCAAAGGCTCATTCCTTTTTCCACGGAGTCCGTGAAACCTTTGTCGTCCGGGGCGGCGCT
>CAMJJZ010000059.1 GCA_946406275.1 uncultured Bacteroidales bacterium
TCAGCCGTTAAAAATTGGGACTGCAAAGATAGGAATTATTTGTTGATTTACAATACCCTTACGCAAAAAATAATCTTCAGAAAATGCTCGCGAGCGTTTTTGATACCATAGCGGTGCCTCCGGCGGTGCTTTGTTTTGTGGGCAATAATGATTATTTTTGTGGAAACCAAAGTAACGATCCATAGATGAAAAGGTTGCGTTTATTGCTGATACTTGCCCTCACGGTGCTTGGAGCGGCGTCCTGCACCAGGCACAAGAGGGAGAAGATAACGGATCCCGTGCAGCAGGAGGCCCTGCGCACAAGGGACCAGGACCTCCCCGTGGACTCCCTGTTCACAAAGCAGGCGGCTGCAAAGATAGCCTCTCCCTTCAAGCGTATCGCCATAGGAAAGCTGTTCGCAGAGACTAAGGAAGCCTATTCCGGAGCCGCGGACAAGGCCGCCCGCCAGAAGTATGCGGAGAAGCTGGAGAAGGAAGACAAGATGGATAAGGACAAGGCTCTGAAGAAAGCCGCCAAGGCGGACTCCACAACCCTTGCGGAGCACAAGGCCAACCTTATGGAACGCATAGTTGTTACGGGAGAAAGCCTGCCCGGTGACGGATACAGTCCTTCCCTCACAACCTACTTCCTAATAGTCCTCATAGCCTTTGCCATCCTCTTTACCATAAGGGTGATCAAGGCGTTCTTCGTTTCACCCAAAAAGAAGTAGCTATGGAGGATAAGTTTGTACGCAACAGGATCCTTCCTGTGGACCAGGCCGCACGTGAGAGGGTGAAAGACCTGGTGAACCGGTATGCCGCCAATTCCAAAGGCCACCCCTTCGGAAGTTACGGAGACCAGATAAAGCTTGAAAAGTACGAGCTCTGCCCAATATACGTAGTTGAGCTCCACACCCAATACGACAACCGTCCCATAAATGCAAAACAGTATCCCTACAGGGGCGGAAGCTACGGTCCCAGGCAGTTCTACAAGGCATCGGAGATAGACGCCTGGTCATACAACCTCCTCACCACGGAGAAGTTCGTACACAACGGAAAGTCGTTCGAAGTCACGGGCTCCCATCACGTAGAAACCTGCACTCCCTGCGGCGGAAAGGGCTCCGTAACCTGCCCCACCTGTGGCGGCGAGGGAGACCTCCGCTGCTCCACCTGCGGCGGAAGCGGCAGCGTGAGCTGCTCGTCCTGCGGAGGCAAGGGGTATTCCACCTGCTCGTCCTGCGGCGGAAGCGGACATAAAAGTGAGTCTCACACCGAGCAGTATGTATCCCGCTGGGAGGACGGACATCCCATCTACGCAACCAGGACCGTGACCAAAACGGTGAACTGTTCGTCCTGCGGAGGAAGCGGAAGACACCGCTGCTCCTCCTGCGGCGGAAGCGGGAGCAAGACCTGTTCCTCCTGCGGCGGCAGAGGCCGGGTAACCTGCTCCAGATGCAGTGGCCGCGGCCGGATCACCTGCGGAGTGTGCCAGGGACAGGGAAAGAACGTCCACTGCTACTCCATAGACCAGGAGCTCAGGGACCTGCTTTCCAACGCCTATTTCCACGATGAAAAGGTAGCCCGGATAGCGGAGATTATGGACAAAAGAGGAGACTACAGGGGAGACCGAATGTTCGAGTTCCAGGCCCCTTCCCTGGGCAAAGGAGTCTTCAGCGGGGAAAGCGAGATGGCTGCCCGGCTGGATTCTATGATTGTTCAGCACGCCGGGAGAGTTAACGGCACCTGCCACATCCTCTTCCAGATGGCGGACATCCTCCGCTGCGAGACCTGGTGGGTGGAGTACACCTACAAGGGCCGGCGCTACAACGGCGTCATATACCAGGATCAGTTTATGGCGGGAGTATCGCCCATCACGGAGTACGCGGACAAGATACTCAAGGATGCGGACAAGAAGCTGGGCGGCCTTGGAACCGTGAAGGCCCGCGAGCTCCTGGACCAGGCCGAGGACCTCAACGTCTACGGCAGCGGAGCGCGGATAAACAGCCTCCGTATGCTGGTGAGCAAGCACCTCAACACCCTGTACAACCTGGGTACGGACCTTATGTTCTGGCTCATCGCCCTGTTCGTGACACCCTTCCTGTACAACTTCTACAGCGACCTCAACCCTGTGGCCCGCTACGTCTTCTTCACCAACGACCCCACCTGGCCGCCTTATGCCTGGCTGCCCGCTATGCAGTGCATCCTGTACCTGGGCCTCCTGTGGTTTGTGAAGGTTATGCAGAATGAGACGGACCACAGCAAGCAGCGTCACAGGACGGTGTTCGGATATGTCCTTTCCGGGATAGGCCTCTACCTTCTCATAGCCGTGGGAATCCTGGCTGTGATGATGGGGCTCAACTACCTCGGCCTCTCCGTCCTCACCTCCTGGACCGGCCACCTTGCCTGGCAGGTGATAAAGATAGCCCTTATCGTCACCGTGATGGGAATCTACCTTTTCATCGCTCTTTTCAAGTGGCTCTGGAAGGCCTTCCTCTGGATCTGGCACCTGATCTTCTAGCACCGCTGCGGTTGCATTTTTGGCCCGCGGCTACTTTTTCACGCGACCCGTGAAGTGATCCATCACGGTATATAGCCCGCAGATGTCTCCGAAGACCACGTTGAAAAGGCCTTTGGGGAATATGCCCTGGTTGAAGCGGATGAAGTGCTGGCCGAAGGGAATGCCCACGAAGTCGCGGTCCTTCTCAATGCCTTTGAGAACCTTCTTGGCAACCACCTCGGGCTTCTGGACCTTGAAGACGGACTTGATGCCGTCGAACATTCCCGTGTTGATGAAGTAAGGGGCCACGGTGGTTACCTTCACGGGGCTCTTTTCACGCTCCAGTTCAATGCGGACGCTGTCACTCCAGCCGATGGCTCCCCACTTGGCCCCGCAGTACAGTGACATCCTGGGGATGGGCAGCATACCGGCAGCGGATGCTATGTTGCAGATGTGGCCCACTCCGCGCTCACGCATATCGTTGATGAAGCGGAGGGTGATGTACATAGCGCCCTTTGTGTCTATATCGATGGTGAGGTCTATGTCCTTGTCCGTCTGCTCCCAGAAGAACTTGTTGTTGGTTATGATGCCGGCGTTGTTGATGAGGATGTCAACCGGAGGGCAGGCGGCCTTGGTGGCGGCTGCCGCTGCATCGATGGATGCGGGAGAGGAGATATCGGCCTTGGTGCCCC
This sequence comes from uncultured Bacteroidales bacterium, assembly GCA_946406275.1. Next base: position 3,169 of record CAMJJZ010000059.1, read on the forward strand.
AGACCTTGCCCAGGGCGGATAGTTCTTCAACCGTGGCGGCGATTGCGGCCTCGTTGATGTCCCAGATTATTACCTGAGCCGCCTTCTTTTCCAGGCAGCCTATGGCCATGAGTTTGCCAATACCGGAGCATCCTCCGGTGATGAGTACGGTTTTACCTTCTATTTTCATATTGCTTGGTTTTTGAGATTCCCGATCAGGTCGGGAATGACTGAGCGTTATTCTGCGCTCAGGAGGAGCATTTTTTTGATGATTCCAAAGAGCTTGTAGGGCATGTAGCGGAACTTGAGGTCTATCCAGGTGGGGGTTTTGATAACCGCACGCTCGTGGGTGAAGGCAAGGAAGCTGCGCTCCGAGTGATAGCTGCCGAGGCCCGAGTTGCCTACGCCGCCGAAGGGGACGTTGCTGTTGGCGATGTGCATAATGGTGTCGTTGATGCAGGCGCCTCCGGAGGTGGTTCTGCCTATGATGTCCCAGCCGTCGCAGCCTTTCCCAAAGTAGTAGAAGGCAAGCGGCTTCTCCCGGCCGTTCACAAAGTCCACAACTTCGGAGCGGTCCTTGAAGGTCATAATGGGGAAGATGGGGCCGAAGATCTCCTCCTGCATCACCGGGGAGTCCGGGGAGACCTCGTCCAGAAGGGTGGGCTCTATCCAGAGCTTTTCCTTGTTGGAGCGGCCTCCGGCGATGATCTTTCCGTCCTTGAAGTAGCCGGTGAGGCGGTCAAAGGCCGATTCTTTCACTATGTGGACGAACTTCTCCGAAGTCTCCGTTCCCTCCGGATAGAAACCGGCGAGTTCCTTCTTGAAGGCCTCCACAAAGGCGTCCTTGATGTCCTGGTGCAGGAACAGGTAGTCCGGGGCGATGCAGGTCTGGCCGCTGTTGAGGCACTTTCCCCAGGCGATGCGGCGTGCGGCAATCTGTATGTTGGCATCCTTGTCCACAATGCAGGGGCTCTTTCCGCCGAGTTCCAGGACCATGGGGGTAAGGTACTGCGCCTGCGCCGCCGTTGCGATGCGCGCAAGGGACGGGCTTCCGGTGAGGAACACCATATCGTACCTGTGGCGGAACAGCTCTCCGTTCACGAGGCGGTTACCCTGGACTACGGCAACATACTCTTCTGCGAAGGTATCCTTGATGAACTCCTCGGTGACTTTGGAAATGTTGGGAACGTAAGGAGAAGGCTTTAGAATGGCCGTGCAGCCTGCTGCGATGCAACCTACCAGCGGGTTCAGGAGCAGCTGGACGGGATAGTTCCAGGGACTCACGATGAGAGAGCATCCAAGGGGCTCGCGGACTATGTAGCTGGAGGACGGCATAACGGTGAGGGGCGTTGGCTTGCACTTCTTGCGAGCCCACTTCTCCACCTTGCGGATTGCCTCTCCTATCTCTCCGTAAACCAGGCCGAGTTCCGTCATAAAGGCCTCTTCGTAACTCTTGTGAAGGTCTGTCCAGAGGGCGTCGCAAAGGGGTTTCTCCCACTTCTTGAGCCCGGCGTTGAATGCTTTAAGCTGTGATTTGCGCCACTTGACGTCGCGCGTTGTTCCGGTGGCATAGAAAGCCCTCTGCTTGAGGACAAGCTCTTCTATGCGCTCCGGAGTAGTGTTTTCAAGTGTCATTGTTTTTCAAAGTAAGGGAGTCTGTCTACGGGTACGTCTATGGAGTGCTCACCACCCTGGTAAATCTGGCCGTCATCGGCTTTCCATGTGCCCCGGGGCAGTACAATGGTGCGGGTGGTGCCGGGGGTGAGCATCGGTGCTACCAGGATTCTGTCACCCAGCATGAATTCATCCTTTACGGATGCAAAGCCCTGGTGTGGAAAATGGTACTCAAGGGGAGCCACAATGGGCTCACCCTCTGCGGCTGCCTTTTTATAGAGCGCTTCTATATAATCAATGAAGCTGCCACGTATGCGCACGGCCTTGAGGACGGCCGCGTAGTTCTCTTTTGAAAGGACCCTCCACGGAGCAAGGGAGAACTGCATCATGGGCATAAGGGCATGGACCTGGGCGGAACGCACTATGAGTTCCTGGTCTGTCTTGCCGCTAAGGAATGTGCCGAAACTGCCGCCGCCAACCATGTCCGGGCAGCAGAAACTAAATCCCATGAGGCTCTCCGCCATCATTTCAGGGATAAGCTTGGCAAGGTCTTCCCAGGAATGGGCCTTGTCGTGGAGGCGCTGGACAATGGGTTTTCCGGCATTGCGCCAGCCTGCGCGGAGCTCGTTGTAAGGGTACTCCCCTGCCAGCTGAACGAAGAGCGAGCACTGCTCCCATCCGGGAACGGAGCCGCCTGCAGCAACCGCATCAGCAGGGTAATATTCGAAGTCTGCTGCATCGAACTTGAAACCGTCAACTCCGTAAGTGCCTGTAAGGCGGGTCAGCTCACCGCGGAACCAGTCTGCGGCCTTGGGATTTGAAAGGTCCAGTACTGCCGATGTGCCGTTCCACCAGCGTACGGGATAAGGGCCGCTGCCGTCCGGAGAAGCAAGAAAACCGCCCACGGATTCTATTTCCTGACATATCTGGTACTGGTCCATGCTCACGAACGGGCATATCCAGAGCATTACCTTGAAGCCCATTCGGTGAAGCTCGTCACACATGGCTTTGGGGTTGGGGAAACGGGCAGGGTGGAAATTCCACTTGCCATAGTCTTCCTGCCAGGTGTCGTCTATCATTATGATGCCGGCGGGAAGACCGTTTGCCAGAATGCCTCTGGCATATTCCAGAACGCCTTCCTGGTTCTGGTTATACATGAGTTCTATCCAGGTATTGTACTGCGGACAGCGGTAGAATTCTGCAGGAGGAAGTTTACCGTCGGCAGGGAAATGAGCGGCTGAAGCTGCGCGGTAGGCATCGGCAAGGGTTTCTCCGGCCTTAACCACCTGTACCTGGGAGTCAAAAACCACTTTCCCATCCTGTACGGTGAAAACGAAAGGAGAGTCACTCCATACGTACCGGCCGTCAGAAGTAAGGAGCAGCGGCGCAGTCTGGTTGGACCGGTTGTCCCTGAGGTCTGCAGAGAAACCGGCGGCATAAGGCATTGCGGAACCGTCCTTGATACGTCCGCCCCAGAGGCTCACGCTTTCCGGGAGATCCATCCGCACTTCCCTGCTGCAGGAAAGCGCCAGGAGCATACTGAGTAAGAGTAACTTTGCTTTCATGGCCCCTACAGCATCTCCACAAACTTCTGCATGCCCACGGTGGCCACTTCCGGGATCATGGTAACCCGGGAGTCGTGGATGGGCACGGGCTTGGGATCTATAACATATATTGGTGTGTCGTTGCCGGCGTAACGGTACAGGCCGGCGGCGGGATAGACCTGGAGGGAAGACCCCACGATAAGGAGGATATCGGCAGCGGAAACCAGGTCTATGGCCTGCTCTATCTTTGGAACCGCTTCCCCGAAAAACACGATGTGGGGTCTGAGCTGGAAACCGTTGGGAGCAAGGTCTCCAAGATGCACGGAGTCGTATCCTA
>CAMJJZ010000060.1 GCA_946406275.1 uncultured Bacteroidales bacterium
ATATATGGAGAAGTACATTGCATCAATCGATCTTGGCAGTTCAAAATTTGGACTCTGCGTAGCCCGCGTGAACGGGGACGACGTCCAGATTGTGTACTACAAGGAGACGCCGTCGGACGGTATCCGCGCCAGTCTCATCACCAACCCCATGAAGGCCTCTCTGAGGCTTCAGGAGGCCATCAAGGAGGCCGAAAAGGAACTCATGATCCAGATTCTGCAGGTAGTGGTGGGCATGCCCCGCAGCGAAGTTGCGCAGGTAACGGCCCAGGCCCGCATAGACCGCAGCAATCAGGACGAATACATCACCGCCGAGGAGGTCCAGACCCTAAAGTCAATCGCCCTGGAGACCTATCCCCTGCCCAATCCGGAAAAGCAGATAATGCTTGGTGCGGTGGCGCAGTCTTTCTCCATAGACGATGAGATCCAGCTGGTGGAAAACGAGGTTGTAGGTACCCTGAGCAGCACCCTGGAAGGTAACTTCAAGGTGTTCATCGGCAGCCGCAGCGCTACCGCCGCCCTGGACAAGATCTTCAACGGAATGAACATCGCCCTTGCAAAGAAGTACTTCCTCCCGGACGTGGTTGCCCGCACCGTTCTCACGGACGATGAGATGACCTCCGGCGTAGCCCTGGTGGACGTGGGCGCCGGAGTAACATCGGTCTCCATCTACTACGGCGGCATAATGCGCTACTATGCATCCATTCCCTTCGGCGGAAAGGCCATCACCGGCGACATCCGCACAGAGTGCTCCATATCGGACGACCTGGCCGAGAAGATCAAGAAGCGCTTCGGCGCCTGCTTGCCCGGAAAGCTTGCTTCCCTGAGCGAGAAGGTGCTGCAGATCCGCCTCACAGAGCCTTTCAAGGAGGTCCCCGTGAGGTACATATCGGAAATTATCGACTGCCGCGCACGCGAGATTGTGGACGCCATGCTGTACTACATCCAGGAAAGCGGTCTTCCCAATGCCATACGCAGCGGTATCGTCATAACCGGTGGCGGAGCGGAACTGGCCAACTTCGTGGGCCTGGTGAAGGAGATGAGCGGTTACGAGGTCCGCAAGGGCTATCCACGTTTCATGTTCTCCGCATCGGTGGGCAGCGGCGTCTACTCAACATCGGCAACCGCGGCAATCGGCATGATCCTGGCCGCCAAGGACGATAACCTCCCGGACTGCATTACCATGCCGGAAAAGAAGGAAGTGCCTGAGGAAGAGATGGTTGAAGTGGAAGTGACGGACGAGACTCCCGCACCGGACACCCTGTTCGCACCGGAGGAATTCGGCGAGGTAAAACCCAAGGAAGAGAAAAAACGCACCAAGAAAGTGAAGGTGCCCAAACCCAAGACGGAGAAATCCGGCTTCCTCTCCGTGTTCTGGAACACCCTGGAAGACACCGCACTCAAGATTTACGACAAAGCAAACGAAGAATAAGCCATGATAGACCATTTGATTACCCCCAGCGACTGGAATCCGGAGAATTCCATCATCAAGGTTATCGGCGTAGGCGGCGGTGGCTGCAACGCTGTGAACTACATGTACAGGCAGAATATCAAGGGCTGCAGCTTCGTAGTGTGCAACACCGACGCCCAGGCCCTGCAGACCAGCGAAGTGCCCGTGAAGATACAGATGGGCCAGAACGGCCTTGGTGCCGGAACGGATCCCACCGCCGGACGCAATGCGGCTCTGGAATCACAGGAAGAGATAGCCCAGAAGGTGCTTGACTGCGGAACGCAGATGCTCTTCATCACCGCCGGCATGGGCGGCGGCACCGGAACCGGTGCTTCCCCCGTCATTGCCAAGATGGCTAAAGAGCGCGGCATCCTCACCGTGGCCGTCGTCACCATTCCTTTCAAGAACGAAGGCAACGAGAGCCAGTCCAAGGCAGTTGACGGCATCCACGAGCTGGAAAAGAACGTGGACTCCCTACTCATCATCAATAACGAAAAGCTCTACCAGTTCTTCGGCGACACCCTCATTCAGGAAGCGTTCCCCAAGGCCGATGAAGTTCTGGCCACCGCAGTACGCGGTATCATCGAGGTAATTTCCTGCCCCGGCTACATCAACGTTGACTTCCAGGACGTGTGCAAGATGATGCGCGGTTCCGGAATGGCCCTCATGGGCAGCGGCGAAGGCTCCGGCGAAAACCGCCTCCAGGATGCCGTGAAGGGCGCTTTCGAGAGTCCGCTCCTGAACGACTTTGACCTCAAGACCGCCAAGAACGTCCTCATCAACATCACCACAGGCAACAACGACCGCGGCGCCAAGATGAGCGACCTTGAGAAGATTGACGACATGATTTCCGAGTACACCGGCGATGCCAATCACTTCAAGAAGGGCATTATCTGGGACAACGACCCCGATTTTGGCGACAAGATCCGCATCACGGCAATCGTCACCGGCTTCGACATGGACCTGGGCGGCCTGGGCCTCAACAAAGACCTCGGCAACCTCGTGATCATTGACGAGGGCTTCCAGTGGGATCTTTCTGACCACGGCGCCGAAGTCTCCATCCCCGGCGGTACCGAAACCATCAAAATCGGTTACAACAACTCCGACAACGCCCGCAAGTTCAACTTCGCCAGCGACGTCAAGCCCGTCCTCTGCGTGGAGCCCGGCGAAAGACGTTCAGATTTGGAAATCACCCCTGCTATCCGCAGGTCGCATTAAAGATTATTTCCGTCCCAGAGTTTCCGCCACATAAGTCATGCGGCGGGCGAATTCCTTGCGGCCGATGAAGGAAATGATGGCGGCAATGCCAAGGCCGCTGGCGGCGCCGGTGAGTGCCAGGCGCAGGCTGTTCATGACCTTGCCCATGGGGTACTCACGCATCTTGATGTAGTCTACCATAGCTGTCTCAATGGCTTCAGGAGTCATGGGACCGCGCCAGACATCAAGATCGTCAAAGCCGAACTCCGCGCCGGTAATGTACTGGCATACCTCGAAGCAGTTTTCATAGTGGTCTTCCTTCCAGAACTTGTCCACGTCTTTCTGGACAAACTCCGTGGGGGCGGTGAAAAGATGCCAGGCTATGTCCCAGAAATCGGCCACGAAGGTTGCACGCTCCTTGATGAGCTCAACCACGGCTTCTACGTATTCTCTAGTGAAGATATGGTTCTTGAAATCGGCACCGAATCCTTCGAATTCTGCGCCGGCGGTGAGAGCACATGCAGGGCAGCTAACCACCTTGATATCATGACTTTCCAGGATAGGAATGAAGATATCCGTGAGCTCTGAAGTGCTCTTCAGGCGAAGGTATTCCTTATTGTACCATTTTGCCTTGTCCGGGTTGAACTTGGCGCCGGCTTTTTGGACTTTGTCCAGGGAGAATGCCTGTACGAGTTCCGGGAGGGTGAAGAGTTCCCTGTCGTCACCGGGGTTCCAGCCCAGCATGGCAAGCATGTTCACGAAGGCCTCCGGGAAGTAGCCGTCCTCGCGGTAGCCGCGGGAAAGCTCGCCGGTTTCCGGATTCTGCCAACGGAGGGGGAATACCGGGAATCCCATCTTGTCTCCGTCTCTCTTGGAAAGCTTTCCGTTGCCAACAGGCTTCAGAAGCAGGGAAAGGTGGGCAAAGCGGGGCATGGTATCCGTCCAGCCAAATGCCTCATACAGAAGGTAATGCAGAGGCAGTGACGGGAGCCATTCTTCTCCGCGGATGACCTCGGAGATTTCCATGAGGTGGTCATCGACTATGTTGGCGAGGTGGTATGTGGGGAGTTCATCGGCACGCTTCCAGAGGACTTTGTCGTCCAGGGTGTCCGAGTTCACTTCCACGTGGCCGCGGATGAGATCGTCCATTTTCACCGTGCGATTTTCCGGCATTTTGAAGCGGATGGTCCAGTCCGTGGTCTCTTCCAGAAGGCGTTTCACTTCCGCTTCCGGGAGGGTGAGGGAGTTACGGAGGGTTTTCCTGGTGGCGGCGTTGTACATGAAAGTCTCGCCCTTGGATTCTGCCTCGGTGCGGCGGGCGGTTAGCTCATCAGCACTGTCAAAAGCATAATATGCCCAACCGTCGGCTACAAGCTGCTCTGCGTACTTGCGGTAGATGGGTTTCCTCTGGCTCTGGCGGTAAGGGGCGTGGGGATGTTTGGCCGATGCCTCCTCCACAACCTTGCCGTTCTCTACGCCCTCGTCCGGGATTATTCCGCACCACTGAAGGGCTTCAAGGATGTACTGCTCCGCCCCGGGGACAAACCTGTGGGAGTCCGTGTCTTCTATGCGGATGATGAAATCTCCGCCATTTTGCTTTGCATACAGATAATTATACAGTGCAGTACGTACGCCGCCCATGTGGAGCGGTCCGGTGGGTGAAGGTGCAAACCTTACGCGAGTTCTTCTTTCCATAAGTCAGATTTAACTTACAAATATAAGCATTTTCACTGACAAAGGAGCGTTTTTACGCGTTCCGGATCAATGTTAAATACCCTTGCCAGCTGGGAGACCGTAGTTTTGAATATCCTGTATACGTAGGGAAGCAGCCGGCATTTCTGCAAAACGGATATATCTTTGAGCTGGAGGCCAAACCACTGACGGCTGAGTTCGTCGATGCTTTTGAACAGTTCCGAGTCCGGTTTCATTTCCCTGGGGGCATCAATGAGTCTCTCCCTCATCTCTGCAGAGTTGAGTCCGCCTATTGTCCTCAGCCAGTAGGAGCAGTCATGGTTGAAAGCCTGCTCCAGATACTCCCAGTCGCAGAAACTGCGTGGGATTAGTCTATAGTTCTGGTCCAGGAGCCACGGCACTCCGTTTATCTTGCGGGAGGTGTGAAAGACTGCCATGAACTGCCTTGTGGTGAGCTCCGATGCCTTTATTGCTCCAGAAATGTCCTCGTGGGAGAACATGGCTCCGTAACCGGACCAGGGGTAATCCGCAATCCGGCACTTGTTGTCAAGGGCATTCCTGGGAATGTATGCCAGGGCATTCCGGATATGGGAATTGGTTTCCATGGGGAGAGCCTGTACGGAGGTGTTTTCCATGACGTTGGGCTCACCGTACTTGTGACGGAGCCACATTGAGTAGATGCGTTTCGACTCTTCGCCAAACCGTTGTGCATGCCAGTGGTCCTGCGCCAGGACTGCGGCATGGCAATGATTGGATACTACGGCGTGGATAATGATGATGACGTTGCTTCTCCATGCAGCGACACACATGATTTTGACCATTGCGTCATAGTCGTCATCGTCCCTGCAGAGGACTGCTGTCTGATTGCCTTCCAAACTCATGTGGAAGGGAGAAACTTCCCGGACAATGCCGTCCGGCATTTTACGCAAAATGAGCTTAATCATAAGTATTTTGTTTACTCATGACAGTCTCTTTTTGTTCGGTAAAGGTAAGCAAAAAAACACAAACATTGACGCAGGTCCCGAAAAATTGGGAGGACCTGCGTCAATGAATAGTGTTAAGGGGCAAGGAGGGAAAGAGCCTGTTCCAAGGACAGGGAGTCGGCAAGGGAGTAGGAGCCGCTGCGGGAACGGATCAGGCCCGCAAGGTGTGCTCCGGAATCCAGCGCCTCCCCCAGGTCACGTGCAAAGGCCCTGATGTAAGTGCCTTTGCTACAGGCAATTCTGATCACCGCCTCCGGCAATCCCATGGCTGAAGTATCTGCAACATTAATTCTAGAAGAAGCGGTTCCGGTGGGCGCAACAGTTTCCGAAGAGACTGTCTCCTCCGCATTTCTGAAATCAAGTAACTCCAGCTCAGAAATAACTATCCTGTTGCGGGTTAGGGTTTCCATGGCGGTGGAGTCAAGGGCGGAGGTGTTGCCGGAGCGGTAGAGCTTGCGGGCAAGCTCGTAGGCGCGGACGCCATCTACGGACTTGGCGCTGAAAAGGGGCGCTATCTGCTCCTGTTCGCCAAGGAACTGAGGAAGTACGGAGCGGACGGCATCGGCAGTGATGTGGGCGTACGGGAAGGTGCGGTCTACGTCCTTTTCAAGGTCGTAGGAGGGTGTGGTGGCGCCGAAGCGGATGGTGGCGATGTACTCCTTATCGTGGTCCTGGAGCTCCTGGGCGCGTTTGCAGGCATTGCCGATGCACACCAGAAGGACGCCTGTAGCCAGAGGATCCAGGGTGCCGGCGTGGCCCACCTTCAGGTTCTTTTTCCCGAAGTGCTTGATTGCAGCGAACTTGAGTTTACGGATGACATCGGCCGATGTCCACCTGTACGGCTTGTCCACCGGGAGGACTATTCCTTCCGGGTAATCGGCAATGTCACGGGAAAGGCTCATTTGCAGGGCATCTTGTCTATGCGGGTCTGGTGACGGCCTCCCTCGAAGGGGGTGTCCAGCCACTCACGCACAATGGCCGATGCCAAACGGTAGCTGATGAACCTGGCCGGGAGCACCAGGACATTGGCGTTGTTGTGCTGGGCAACAAGGTGGCCGATAGCCGTTCCCCAGGCAAGTCCGGCACGGATTCCCTGATGCTTGTTCAGGGTTATTGCCATACCGTTACCGGTGCCACAGAGGGCTATTCCAAGGTCAACCTCATGCTTTTCCACGGCATTTGCCAGGGCATGGGCATAGTCTGGATAGTCAACGCTTGCCTCAGTGTCAGTTCCAAAATTGACAACTTCAATGCCTCTTTTCTGAAGCATCTTCACCAGCTTGAA
>CAMJJZ010000061.1 GCA_946406275.1 uncultured Bacteroidales bacterium
TTGGCGCCCATGGAGCATACCAGGGAGCCCATTTTGTCTGCGGTGCTGCCGGATACGCCGGTGTCTATCTCGTCGAAAACCAGCGTAGGCATCTTCCTGAAGCCGGCCATGCAGGCCTTGAGGCTGAGCATTATTCTGGAGAGTTCGCCTCCGGATGCGGCCTTGGCAACGTCCCTGGGCTCTTTCCCGGTGGACGAGAAGAGGAAATCCACGATGTCTTCTCCGGTGGGTCCGGCAGCGGCAGGGGACAGCGCCACCTTGAACGCCGCATGGTCCAGATCCAGACCGTGAAGCTGTTTCTCTATGGTTTCCGCGAATTTTGCCGATGACTTTTCCCTCATGGAGTGAAGCTTTCCGGCGCTGGTGGCGTATTGGCCCTGGAGTTTTTCAACCTCCTTCACGGCGGTCTTCTCTTCCTCTTCCAGGCTGGAGGCATATTCCACGGCGGCGGTAAGCTGGTCTCTTTCTTCGATCAGCTCCTCCACCGACTTTACCCCGTGCTTCTGCATCAGGGAATACAGGAGCGAGAGCCTGCTCTCCACCTGTTCCAGCCTTGAGGGCGATACGTCCAGGCGGGTAAGCTGCGCGGCAACATCGGCCTCTATGTCCTCCACTTCCAGACGAGCGGCTTCCAGCCTTTGGCCAAGGGCTTCCATTGGGCCGATGAATTTTCCGGCCTTTTCCAGCAGCTTCTGCACCTGGCGCAGCTGCATGGCGGGGGAGTAGTCTTCGCTGGAGAGGATTCCATCGGCCTCGGAGAGCGTTTCCATAAGCTCCTCCGCGTGGGCGAGCCTCTTCTGCTCATCTTCCAGTTCCGGGAGTTCTCCGGGCTGCAGATTGGCTTCCTGAAGCTTCTCCGCCAGGGCCCGGTTGTAGTCTTCTTCCCTCCGGGCGCGTTCTTTTGTTTCCCGGATGGTCTCCAGACGGCGTTTGGCCTCCTGCAGCTTATTCCAAAGACCGGCGCAGGTTTCCCTTTCTGCCGATGCTCCCGCGTACAGGTCCAGTGCCTCCAGACGGAACATCCTGTCCTGCAGGCGAAGCGTCTGGTGCTGGGAGTGGATGTCCACAAGAAGGCCGGCCAGTTCCTGGAGGGTACCGGCGGCTACGGGCTCGTCACAGAGGAAACTGCGGGAGCGGCCGCTGCGGGATACCACCCTTCGCAGGACGATACTTTCATCGTCCCAAGGAAGGTCATTCTCCTTGAGGAAAGCCTTGACCTCCGGGGTGAGGGAGAAGTCCGCTTCCACTACGCAGTTCTCTCCGGCGGGGCCTATCATGGAAGCATCCCCCTTGCCGCCCAAAACAAGCGCCAGGGCGCCCAGGAGGATGGATTTTCCGGCTCCGGTCTCTCCGCTTATAATGCTCAAGCCCTCCGGAAAACTGGTTTCCAGAGAGCCTATGAGAATGTAATTGGAGACGCGGAGGCTGCGGAGCATGGCCTTACTCTCCTTCCTTATTTATGTCGATGGGGTTTTCGCTCTGGGCCTTACGGTAGAACAGGTCGCCGTTTTCGAACTCGGAGATGGCGATGAGGTCCGGTTTGGGCTGACGCTCATAGTACTGGGAGATCTCAATCTGCTCCTTGTTTTCGAAGACTTCGTCCATGGTGTCGTGGTCGTTGCGGAACTCTTCAAGCTTCTTGGTGAGTTCTTTCTTCTCTGCCATGGATATCTGGTTTGCCCTCTTGTACAGGATCACCACGGATTCGTAGATGTTACCGGTGGGTGCTGCGAGGTTCTTGATGTCGCGTGTAATGGTGTTTACGGGAACTTTTTTCTTGTTGTCCATTGTGTAAAAAATCTTGTTCTATATTAAGTACAAGGGTTTCTGCGGGGGAGTTTCAATTATTTTCCACATCGGTTTCGCCGCCGCGGCCAAGGATGCCCTGAACCTTGCGGTACAGGCCGTCCATCTCTGCCTTGTACTTGGAGTCCGGGTATTCGCCGGCGAAGTTGAGATAGTCGTCGATGAAGGTGAGATAGCGCTCCTTCTGCTTTGCGGTGACGCTGAGCTTTGCATAATTGTAAGAAGACATTGCGGTGTAGTAAAGGATGTCTTCACGATACAGATTCTCCGCGTTAGTCTTGAGCACGTTCTTGAGCTTCACGCGCGCGGCCTTGTAATCTTCCATTATATAATACTGGCGGCCGGCTTCGAAATCCTTGCGGTCAAGGCGCTCCTGAAGGTCTTTGAGCATCTCGTCGCAGGCGGGGAGGTGGGGATCGCCGGGGCGCTCCCTCTTGTACTCCTCAATTGCCTGCATGCAAAGGCGCGTGGGGTTCTGATCCAGCTCCCAGCGGTATGTGGCGCGGTACATGCAGTCCAGCCTGTAGAATTCAGCATCCCTTGCGAAGGGGCTCTGCGGGAAGTTCTCCACAAAGCGGGCGAAGTTGGACTCCGCCGTTATGTAATCCTTGAAACGATAGTTGGACAGGCCCCAGTAGTACTGGACCGTATCGTCCCTTTCCGTGCCGTTGGTGAGGATAGCCATGGACTCGAAGAGCTGGGCGGCCTTCTGGTACTTGCGGTTGTTGAAGTAGTTCATGGCCGCCTCGTACTTGGCGTCTACGTCGTTGGAGGACAGAAGGGCATCGTACTGGGTCTGGCAGGCCGCTACTGCGGCCAGGATGGCGACTGCTGTAATAATATATCTTTTCATTATCTTACCAGCGTGGATGTGTAGTCTTTGTTATAAATAATCCTTCTCACGGCCTTGTTCTGGTTGTTGCCGGAAGGGTCCGAGTCAAAGAGGAAATCTGTATGGAGACCTGTTCCGCGGTTGCTCTCAAGCATCATCTTCCAACCGGGGCCGTAGGATGCCACCTGGGTGACGAAGTATGTTGCGGTGTCGTATCCCTGGAAGGCGAACTGGGAAGGCTCAGTGTGGAAAAGGCTCCTGTAGGCCCTTACAAAGCGGTCTACCTTGGCGGAGGAATAGTCCACGAAATAGGAGCAACTGATGTGCAGGGAAAGGTTGTGATATGCGCTGCCGTCTATGGTGTCAAAGGTGCGCGCCTTGGAAGGGGCGTACATCACCACGTCGAAGCCCTTGTCCAGCATAATGCCAAGGTTAAGGACCACGTCAGAGGTGAAGGCCTCGCTTTCCGACGCCACCACCACGCGGTTCACTCCGTCCTTCACCATGAGCTCCTGCAAAGTTGCAGGGACTGTACGGCCGTCCACTATGGCGTAGTTTACAATCTCGTATGTGAGTTCCTGGCGGGCCAGTGCGCTGCGGATTGCAACGGCTGCGGTGACTGAACTGGCGCCTTTTTCCGTGATGAGGATAATCTTGTCGTTTTCCTGTGTGTCTTCCTTGACCCAGAGGCCAAGGTCGTCGTACTGGCTGTCCACAGGGGTGGGAGCCTGGATGTAATTGGTGTAGTTGGCAGCCAGGGAAGCGGCCTTCTGGTCAAGCGGGGAAATCACCGGAACCTTGCCGTCAATCCTCTGGAGAATGGCTTCCAAATCCCTTGACGCTACGGGGCCAAGGACGAAATCCGACATCAGGAGAGAGTTCAGGGGAGGTATTCCGGCCATGAGGTCGTATACCTCAAGGTTCACCTTGTGCTCCTGACTTTCCATGTCTTTCATGGCCATGAGCACTCCGGAGTAGAAGTCCATGTTGAGCTCGCTCACGGTGCCGCTGGCATGGAAGGGGAGTATCAGGGATACATTCACAATCTCCTTGGGGGCAATCTCCGGGGCAGTGAACTCGAGCGTGGTTTCTTCTTCCTGGGGCACGTCCTGAGCTGTCTCTTCAGGAACCACGGTTTCCGTTACCACGGGAGTCTCTTCATTTGGAGTTACCACCGGAACGGGCTTGGGAACAGGGATACGGAGCACCTGACGGGTGGTAAGTTTCTTGGACGACAGGTTGTTGAGGTCCATGATCTCCTTCACCGTCACGTTGTAACGCTTGGCAATGTCGTCGATGTCCTCGTACCATTTTACGGTGTGCTCTGTATAAGCAATATCCGTTGCAACCGCGGGTGCGGCGGCCTCATCCTTGAACGGGATAAGGATGATGGCGTTTTTCTGGAGGCCGGTTTCCCGGAGGGAGGGATTGGCCTCGTAGATATCGTCTACCGATACCCCATAAGCCTGGGAAATCCCAAAGAGGGTCTGGCGCTCCAGTACCACATGGGAGAGGTATACCTTACCGTTCAGTTTCACCTTTTCCTTTGACACCGTGACCGGCGCGGGAACGTATTCCTGTGCCAGCGCGGCAGTTCCGGACAGGACCAGAACAGCGGTGATAAGTATTCGGACGAGTCTTTTCATGGCGCGTTATTTTTCTAATGTTTGGGCAAAGTCCACCAGGGCTTTGCAGAAGGCATCCCATCCAAGCCGCTCCTTTTCCCTGCCGATGGCCTCCCGGCACTTTCTGCCGATTTCCGGGTCTGCGAAGTAGCGGAGTATCTCCGCTTTAATTGCCTCCGGGTCCGGGGTGGGTGCGACAATTCCCGTGCCACGCTCACCTATGGTGCCCTTGAGGCCGCCCACATCCGTGACCACCATGGGTACGTCAAAATGATAGGCGATGGAGCTTATTCCGCTCTGGGTGGCGCTGCGGTAGGGGAGAACGGCAAGGTCCGCGGCGCTGAAGTAGCGCTTTACCTCCGAGTCCCTTATATAGTCCGGAAATACGTGTACGCGGTCTTTTCCGGGAAGGGTGTCGATGATGCCCTGATACTTGTCGAATGAGCCGTACGGCTCCCCGGCAACCAGTATCTGATAGTCTTCCGGAAGGGCCCTGAAGGCCTCCAGGAGTATGTCCAGGCCCTTGTACTCGCGGATAAGGCCAAAGAACAGGAGCGTCTTTTTAGCGGGATCCAGGCCCAGCATACGGCAAGCCTCTTCACGGGGGAGCTTTTCCCCGAAGTGGGAGTAAAGCGGGTGGGCGCGGAGAATGTGGGGAGCTTCCGGTTTTAGAGCAAGCAGGTCTTTCTGAACACTTTCTGACATGGAGATAAAACCGGTACAGCCGTTCAGGAAGTACATTGTGAGGGGCTTGTCAAACCAGTGGGCCTCGTGAGGGATAACGTTGTCCAGAACCACCACGCTCTTGCAGCCGCAGTGGCGGGCAACGTAGCCAAGGGAAGGAGCGAACCAGCTCATCCAGTACTTCATTACCAGAAGGTCCGGTTGCCATTTCCTAATTGCTTTGGCAGTTTTGATGTAGGAAAACGGATTGATGGTGTCCAGGATTGCATCGGCCTCCACGGGCATGGCCTCGTCGTCAGGAGTTACGTACTGGGTTTTCCCCGGGAAAAGCAGGGAAGGGTACTGCCTGGAGAAGGAGAAGGCCTTTACAACATGACATTTTCCCAGCTCAGAAAGCATTGCTGCATTGAACTGGGAAATGCCGCCCCGGAGGGGGTAGAAACTGGACAAGAGTGCTATCCGCATCCGGTCCGGATTTATTTGGAAGACTCCTTGGTCTTGATATAAGCGGCGTTGAGGCCGGCGAGGAGGTCTTCTGTGATGTCAAGCTTGGGATCAGCAGTAACTACGGGAGTTGCGAGGATGCTGCCGGCGGTGGCAATGATCATTGCGTAGCCCTTTTCTGCATTGTACTCGTTAACGAACTCCTGGATGGCGTTTGCAATCTGGTTCATGGTAACCTGCTGCTCCTCTGCCATTTCCTGCTGCTTGCGGACCACATACTGCTGGTATTCCTGCTGCTGTTGCTGCAGTTTCTGGTACTGGACCTGTGCTACAGACTGGGTGAGGAGGCCCTTGTCCACCTTGTTCTGGAAGTCTGCTGCGTCTTTTTCAAGCTTCTTGCCGCGGCGGTCAATCTCTGCCTGAATGCCGGAGGTCTTGGTCTCGAAGACGGAAGTGAGGTCGTTGGCCATGTCGTAGCCCTGCATTACGGCGTCCATGTTGAAGAACACAATGCTGCCGGCTACTGCGGTGCTGTCTGCGGTTGCAGTTGCGGCTGCGCTGCCGCCCTGATTCTGGTTGCAGGAAATGAGGAGGGCAGCGGCTGCTGCGATTCCTGCGATAAGGAGAGTCTTTTTCATTAATATAAACTGTTAATACTTATTTCGCTAAAAGTCTGCAAATATAGCTATTTTTTGCGGATTTCCGCCAGATAAGCCTGAATAGTTTTTTCAAGACCCATGTATAGCGCATCCGAGATAAGGGCGTGGCCGATGGAAACCTCGTCCGTCCAGGGGATGGTGTGCACAAAGTATGCCAGATTCTCGAGGCTGAGGTCGTGCCCGGCGTTGAGGCCAAGGCCGGCCTCGCGGGCGGCTTTAGCGGCCTCCAGATAGCGGGCGATTGCCTTTTCCGGTCCGTTGGGATACTGTTCTGCGTAGTCTGCGGTGTAGAGTTCCACGCGGTCTGCCCCGCAGGCGGCTGCGCCACGGACCATGACGGGGTCCGGGTCTACAAAGATGCTCACGCGTATTCCTTTGGCCTTGAACGTGTTGCAAAGGCCGGTGAGGAGTTCGCGGTTGGCGATTGTGTCCCA
>CAMJJZ010000062.1 GCA_946406275.1 uncultured Bacteroidales bacterium
GTCATTCCGGACCCATTCTACGTCATTCCGGACTTGATCCGGAATCTTTAACAGGGTGCCAGAATCATATATATACGTGCTGTAATCACCCGTATAGCCTTTCTCCAGTAGCAGCAGCAACTCCTTGCACTCGCCGCCGGTGGCCACAACGTGCACTTCGCGAACGCCGGGAAGCTGTTTGCAGACAAGCGTGATGTCGGCCATAGGGGAGAGCTTGAGCATGATGTTGGGGCAGGCGTCATAGAGCTCAGGGAGCAGCTCAAGCACGTTTGGAGAGCAGTCTTCCAGGCGGAAAACCTTGCGTCCGCCGTCACCGCGCCTTGCCGGATCCATGAATATCACATCCACATTGGTCATTGCCGGCTTGACCGGCAATCTTAAACCAGGCTCTATCTTACAGTTTGTAACAGTGATATTGTTAACGCCAAGTTCCCTGAAATTATGCTCTGCCGCCCTGCACAACCCTTCATCCATCTCATTATACAACACTTGCTTCGCCACCTTGCTGAACGCCCACGAATCCACTCCCAGGCCTCCGGTAAGGTCAGCAATGCGAATCGAGCCACCCGTTACACATTTTTGCCCGTTTTTGCGTAACGCCTGGCTTAACTGAGCCACCTGACGCGCATTTTTGCCCGAAAACGCGTAGCGCCTGGCTTGGGAGAATATGGTGAAGATTAAAGAGGCCTTGTAGTAGGCGGTTTCAGTGGAGGAGCACTGCTCGGCGGACAGGGCTTTGGGATATTGAAGGGAGGGGACGGCGTACCATTCGGGGACTTTGTGACGGAGCTTTGAGCGGGCTTGGAGGGTGCTCAGGGCAAGGTCCCAGTCGGGGACTTCTCCGGAAAGGGCATTGCGTTTGAGGGCGAGGGCTGCAATGTCTTCGCCGTCGTGGGCAAGTATGAATTCTTTGAAATCCATATTGCAAAAGTACTGAATATTTTTTATTTTTGTGGATACGATTAAACACTAAAACACAAAGATATGGCAGATTACAAAACCGTAGCTCAAAGCTGGATTGACGGCAACTTTGACGCAGAGACCAAAGCGGAAGTAAAGCACCTCATGGAAACGGACCCCGTAGGGCTTGAAGACGCCTTCTACCGTAACCTGGAGTTCGGTACCGGCGGCCTCCGCGGCATCATGGGCGCCGGCACCAACCGCATGAACAAGTACACCGTGGGCATGGCCACACAGGGTCTTGCAAACTACATCAAGGCCAATGTGAAGGGCGCTGCCAGTGTGTGCATAAGCCACGACAGCCGCAACAATTCACGCCTTTTCGCAGAGATATCGGCGGAGGTCCTTTCCAACAACGGCATCAAGGTCTATCTGTTCGAAGACCTCCGTCCCACTCCGGAGCTAAGCTACTCCATCCGCCTCAAGAAGGCCACTGCCGGCATCATGGTAACCGCCAGCCACAACCCCAAGGAGTACAACGGCTACAAGGTATTCTGGGAGGACGGCGGCCAGATTACCGCTCCCGTAGACAAGGATATCGTCAATGAGGTCGGCAAGATTGCAGACCCTGCCGATGTCCGCTTCGCTCCGGTACCCGGAGAGCCCAAGGCCCCCATCGAGATCATGGGCTCAGAGGTTGACGAGTGCTACCTCAGGGACCAGCTTTCCCTCATGCTCTCCCCGGAAGCTGTCAAGAAGCATGCAAACCTCAAGATTGTATATACGCCCCTCCACGGCTGCGGCGTACGCCTTATGCCCGAAGCCCTGAAGCGCATTGGCTTCACCAATATTATCCATGTCCCGGAGCAGGAAGTTCCGGACGGCAATTTCCCCACCGTGGCATCGCCCAATCCGGAAGAGCCCGCCGCCATGGCCATGGCCCTTGCCAAGGCCGATGAAACAGGCGCAGACCTGGTTCTGGCTACGGATCCTGACGCAGACCGCCTTGGAATTGCGGTTCGTAATGACCAGGGCAAGATGGTTCAGCTTACCGGCAACCAGACCTGGAGCTTCCTTACCTACTATATCCTCACCCGCTGGAAAGAGCTGGGCAAACTGAACGGCAAGCAGTACTGCGTAAAGACCATCGTCACATCTGAACTCATCGCTGCAATCTGCAAGGACTTCGGCGTAAAGTGCTACAATGTGCTCACCGGCTTCAAATACATTGCAGAGATTCAGAAGCAGCAGGAAGGAAAGGCGTCGTTCATCTGCGGCGGTGAGGAAAGCTACGGTTTCAACCTGGGAGATTTCGTACGTGACAAGTGTGCCCAGGTGGCAGGCTGCGCTGTTGCAGAATGCGCCGCGTGGGCTGCAGAGCAGGGTCTCACGCTGTGGCAGCTCCTCCAGAAGGTCTACCAGAAGTACGGCCTGTACGTGGAGAAGATGGTCTACATAGTCCGTAAGGGCAAATCCGGTGCTGAGGAGATTCAGAAGATCATGGCGGATTACCGTGCATGCCCTCCCAAGGTTATCGCCGGCAGCCCTCTTGCCAAAGTCATCGACTACAACAAGCCTGAAGAGACCGGCCTTCCCAAGAGCAACGTCCTCCAGTTCTTCAACGAGGCAGGGGACGTAGTTTCCGTTCGTCCTTCCGGCACGGAGCCCAAGATCAAGTTCTACTTTGGTGCCACCGGTTCCACCGCCCCTGACAAGATTGAGCAGCTCAAGGCTCAGTTCATCAGCTAGTTACTATAATTAGCTAGCTATTGTACTTCGGAGGCCGCAGGCCGACAAGGGGGAGTTTGAGGGGGCGCAGCCCCTTCAATGAATAAAAGCACCGAAGGTGCAAATACTACGCAAAAACAGCAGGAGTTTTCCTGCTGTTTTTGTGGAGTATAGGGGAGTCGAACCCCTGACCTATAGATTGCGAACCTATCGCTCTAGCCAACTGAGCTAATACCCCGAAAAGGACTGCAAAAATAGCGGTTTATTTTGGTATTACCAAATTTTCTTGAGCGTAGAAACGGCACCATTGGCTGAGTGGACATTCAGTGCATTTAGGGGAGCGGGCGATGCAGGTGTAGCGGCCGTGGAGGATGAGCCAGTGGTGGGATATGGCGCGTTTTTCAATGGGGATGTGGCGCTCAAGGTCGCGCTCTACGTCAAGGGGAGTCTTGCCGTCGGAGAGGCCAAGGCGGTGGGCTACGCGGAACACGTGGGTGTCTACGGCTATGACCGGCTTGTCATAAACTATTGAGGCAATGACGTTCGCCGTTTTGCGGCCAACTCCGGGAAGGCTCATAAGGGCGTCTATGTCAGAGGGCACTTCGCTGCCGAAATCGGCAATGAGTTTCTGGGCCATTCCAATAAGGTGGGTGGCCTTGGAGTTGGGGTAGGAGACGCTTTTTACGTAGGGGAACACATCGTCAAAGGAGGCCGATGCAAGGGACTCCGGAGTGGGGAAACGGTCGAACAAGGGAGGGGTGACCATGTTTACCCGCTTGTCCGTGCACTGTGCGCTCAGAATCACGGCCACAAGCAGCTGGAAGGGGTTTTTGAAGTGGAGTTCCGACTCCGCTACCGGGCGGTTCTCCGTGAACCACTCAACGATTGAATTATATCTTTCTTTCTTGGTCATAACACCACGTCAATTCCTTCGTCGATGACTTCGGTGCAGGATTCGCCTTCGCAGGAGAAGACACGGCCGGGGTACTTTTCGAAGATGGTGCGGTTGTGGGTTACCATGACTATGGCGGTGCCTTCCTTGTTGAGGGACTGGAGGAGCTGGAGGATCTCGTCGGCGGTTTCGCCGTCAAGGTTGCCGGTGGGCTCATCGGCAAGGATAACTGAGGGCTTGTTCAGGAGGGCGCGGGCTATGGCTATGCGCTGCTGCTCGCCGCCGGAAAGTTGGTGGGGGTGCTTGTGGGCCTTGGTTTCCATGCCTACGGACTCAAGGACGTCCAGTATCCTTTTGTCCATGGCGCCGCGGTCTTTCCAGCCGGTGGAGCGGAGGACGAATTCAAGGTTCTCCTCAACGGTCCTGTCCTGCAGGAGCTGGAAGTCCTGGAAGATCACGCCCATGCTGCGCCTTAGGTAGGGGATATCCCGGGACTTGATGCCTTTGAGGTTGTAGCCGCAGGCTGTTCCTTCACCTTTCTGGAGCTTGTTTTCCGCCGTTATAGTACGGATAATGGAGGTCTTTCCGGAACCCACCTTGCCTACTATGTAGACAAAATCTCCGGGCATTATGTCCATGTTGAGGCCGTAGATTACGGGGCTTTCGCCGTTGAGGATATCGGCGTCTTTGAAGTGTATCAGGCTTTCCGTCATATTTTCCATAATTAGTGCAAATATAATCAGAATTTTTTGTATATTTGTAAATTCAGGGAAAATAGGATGCCCTCCCCTTTGGGGAGGGACCCCCCGCAAAAAAGATGCTTATGAAAAGATTCATCATAGCGGCCGCTGCCGCACTTATCGCCCTTTCAGCAGGTGCGCAGGACCTTTCCAAGGCCAAGGAACTCTACCAGGCCGGGATGTACAGCGAGGCATTGGCTTCTCTGGACGGCGTTTCCGGTGAAATGGCGGAGGGATATCGTACCCTCTGCGCCCTTTCAATGGGGTCGGACGGCGCATATACCATGGCCGGCAGGTTCGTCAACCGTTATCCTGAATGCATCCTTAATCCGCAGGTCCGTTTCCTATGGGGTATAGACCTGTTCGACAAGGAGAGATTCGAGGAAGCGCTGGTCCAGCTCAACTCAATTACCGCCAAGGATATCTACACAAGCATGGTCCCTGAGTACACGTACAAGCTTGGATACAGCGCCTATGGCGTAGGCGAGTGGGAGAGGGCAAAGAGCATTCTCAAGCGTATGCGCTCCATCCCGGAAAGCGATTACACGGCTCCTGCATATTATGCCATCGGCTATATAAACTATGCCCAGGGCAACTTCCGGGAGGCATCTGACTGGTTCCTGCTGGCCGCCAAGGACTACCGCTTCCGCGACCTTGCAAACTACTACATCCTGGAATGCCGCTTCAACGAGAAGGATTACCGCTATGTGGTCCAGTTTGGTGAAGACCTCTTCGATAAAGTCCCCGCAGACCGCCAGCCCCACATGGCAAGGATAATGAGCGAGTCCTATCTTGTCCTTGGAGACGCGGAGAAAGCCCGCACATATTACACGGAGAATCTCCGCAGCAAGGCCGCCCGCACCAGGGCAGACTATTTCTACGCTGGCGAGGTCCTGTATATGGTAGAAGACTGGCAGGGCTCCGTAGACAACTTCATGCAGATGGGCGAAAGGCGTGATTCCATAGGCCAGATCGCCTCCTATCAGCTTGGATACGCCAATATCAAAACCCGCAACAAGGTTGCTGCAATGCAGGCCTTCAAGGAAGCCGCAGACCTTGATTACTCAAAGGAAATAAAGGAAGACGCTTTCTACAACTACGCCAAACTGGCATTCGACCTTGGCGGAGACACCGCTCCCTTCCTCACTTACATAAACCGCTACGGCACAAGCGCCAAAGGAGACCAGATCTATTCATATATGGCAATGGCCGCCCTCCGCAACCATGATTACGAGGGTGCTGTGGAAGCCTATGACCACATAGAGAACCTGGAGCCCCGCATGCAGTACAACTACATGAAGGCATATTTCCTCAGGGCCATGGAACTTATGGAAAGCGGCTCCTGGAGGGCTGCGGTGCCTCATCTCAAGGCTGCCGCATATTATAGCCACCGTCGTGACGGCTTCAACCAGCTTGCACGTTATTATCTTGCAGAGGCATATTACCGCGACGGCAAGTACGAAGACGCCCGCGCCATCCTCAAGGATCTTTACAACCTCTCCGCCCTTTCCAGGCGTACGGAGGGAGACCTCATCTCATATCAGCTTGCCTATACGTATTTCAAGGAAGGTGACTATGAGAATGCAATCAAGTGGTTCGACAACTACATCGCCCTGGACAAAGTTACCATGGGAGCAGATGCGGAAACCAGGATAGGTGACTGCTACTTCTTCAGCGGAGATTATGAGATTGCAGTCCTGGCCTATGAGCGCCAGATGGCCAATTATCCCAATCCGGACAACCTATATCCGGCGTTCCGCGCAGGCCTTGCCGCCGGTCTTCAGGGGGACGATTCCAGAAAGATCGAGTTCCTGGAGAACGCCAAGACCGCCAGCCCGTCGGCACCGTATTACGGAGAGTCAATGCTCGAGCTGGGCCGTGCATATATGGCCGTCAATGACAACGAAGACGCTGAAAGGACCTTCAGGACCCTCAGGAAAAACACTTCAGATCCCACTTTGGATGCCAGGGCTCTCTTGGAACTGGGTACCATTGCCAGGGCTCAGGGTTCAACGGAAGATGCCCTGGACTGCTACAAGAGGGTAGTGGAACTCAGGGGCACATATACGGAAGACGCCCTCCTGGCCATCGAATCCATATACAGGACCAGAGAGGA
>CAMJJZ010000063.1 GCA_946406275.1 uncultured Bacteroidales bacterium
TACATCGGCAATGCCACTGCCAACACCAGCATCAACGGAGACGGAACGGTTTCCGCCAACGGCACCGTGGACCTCTTCGGCTGGGTGGGCGCATCGAATACAACATGGACTGGCGCCGCGCAGTACGGTATCAGCAATTCTAAAGTTACGAATAGTACCGATACCTACGGCAACTATATTGGTGATAATCTGAAGAGCGACTGGGGCAACACTATCGGTACAGGATGGAGAACGCTGACTAAAGACGAGTGGGTTTACCTGTTCAACACCCGCGCCAGCGGCTCTACCGTCAACGGCACCGGCAATGCCCGCTACACCTACGCCACAATCAACACCGACTACACGAATGTGAATGGTATGATTCTGTTCCCCGACGGCATTACCATCGCAAGCGACGAGGCCACCTCTTGGGGAACCGTCAATGGCAACAGCGATTGGGGCACCAAGTGTACCTCTGCCCAGTGGACAGCTCTTGCAGCCAAAGGTTGCGTGTTTCTGCCGGCTGCCGGCTCCCGGGATGGTTCCACGGTCGATGGAGTCGGGACGTCGGGAAGCTACTGGTCGTCGTCGGCGCATAACAACATGTGCGCCAATCGCGTGTACTTCAAGTCTGGCGAATCACTACAGCCGAATAACTACATCAACCGTAGCTACGGTTACTCCGTCCGTCTGGTACACGCCGCCGAATAATATCTCTTAACGAGTATCCAACCATCTTCAATCCCTCCGACCGTAATGGCCCGGAGGGATTTTTTGACGCAGGTCCCCTTTTAAGGATTCCTAATTAAGGAATCCGAGCATCCAGAGAGGGAGTTTGGCCCCGTCGGGCATGTCCCAGTCATCGGCAAAAAAGTAAGAATTCTGTATTCCGGCAATTTGCGAGAAGTCCTTGCTTCTTCCGCCAATTTCAAAGGTGTACTTGTAATCAACTTTGAAGTCCCCCTTTGCCTTGCCATACTCTACAGTATGTGATTCTGACAGGGCATTTACGGCAAATGCTTCGCGGGCTGTCCCGATATCTACCTTGGAGGGTGCCAAAGCGTAAAGGAGATTCGGGTTTTCCATATATATCTTGTCCGGCTTAGTAAGTTTCCCGATTTTTTTCTTGTCGGAATACAACAGATTCAGGATTTTGGCATCACCTAAATATTTTAGGTATTCGACTACCGTATCCCGGCCTATTTCAAGGGCGGCTGCAATCTTGTTGGCATTCAATTCAAATGGCGGTTCGCAGCAGATTAACGATACGAGGGCTTGGATTTTCCGAACGTTGGCGACATCCACTTTACAAATCTGAGGAAGTTCGGTTTCAATGATATAATTAACGACCTGCTCTATTTTAGTGTAATACTCTCCTTCTCCCTCCTGCAAGAACGGATAGTATCCCTTCTCAAGGTATTCTTTGAACAGGACAACGGGCTTACATTTGGAGGAAACCGTCTGCCAGAGATCATACGGATTGGCAAGGATGTCTTCCAAGGTCCATTTCGGGAAATTCAATCCATTATAGAACCTAAGTGCCTCGCGGAACGAAAGTCCATGCATCGTGTACTTGATTGCGCGGCGGGAAAGATCGGCATCTCCTTCCTTAAGACTTAAAAGGGAAGACCCGCTGATAATTATCTTCAGCTTAGGAAACAGTTCCGATATCTCTTTGATTTCCCGGCTCCAGTCCGGCGTTCCGGGCTTGTACTTATGTATCTCGTCAATAACCAGCAATTCTCCACCTTTGATTGTGAACTCTTCTGCCAACTCCACGAGAGTCCTTGTAGAGAAATCCACTGTATCTGCCGAGCAGTACAGGACTGTCCGGTCTCCGGGTTTGAAGTTCTGCCTGAGGTGTTGCTTGATGAGCGTGGATTTTCCCACACCTTTCGCTCCTATAATACTGACAAGCTGGGCATTCCAGTGAATCTCATCCATCTTCTCACGGACAATTTCCATAGATGTATTGGCCAGAAGCCTGTCATGTTTTCTGAATAAAGCGTCCATAATCAAATAATCTATGGCGCAAAGATAATAAAAGTGTTGCGCACAAACAACACTTTTTACAAAAAATGCTTGTTGTAAACAACAGAATTAAAAGTAGACTCTCGGGAAAATCTCACACTATGGAGGTGAGTTCTCCGAAAATGTCGATGACGAAGTTGGCGCCGGCGGCCGTGAGGGCGGCCCTGTTTGAGTTGCCGTAGGTGACGCCGCAGGTGAGGGTTCCTGCGCCGAGGCCCATCTGGATGTCTACGGGCATGTCGCCCACAACAAGGGTTTCCTCAGGCTTGAAAGACAGGGCCTCGAGGGTCTTCAGAACCGGCTCAGGATTGGGTTTGGCGTGGGTTACGTCCTCTGCGGCAAGCACGTAGGAGATGTAGGGCGCAAGACCCATCTCCCGGAGGAAATCGGCAAGGGAAACCTTTCCCCTGGAGGATGCCACGGTGAGGACGATGCCGCGGCGGTGCAGCTCCCGGAGTGTCTCCAGAACATGGGGGAAAAGGGACGGGACCATGTGCTTCTTGAGCCCGTCGAACACTTCCCGGTATATCGCCAGCCACTGCGGCATCTCTTCCTGCTTGACCTCCGGATACATCGTCACGATGCATTCCTCCAGGGGAAGGCCGATTGTGGCGATTATCTTCTCCGGCTCGCAGACGGGGTAGTTCATCCGGCGCTGCGTCTCCTGATTAGTGAGGACGATAATCTCAACGGTGTCGGCCAGCGTCCCGTCAAAATCCAGTATGACCAGTTTAATCATTGAGGCTACCTGTCAAAAAGCTGAATAGGTGCGGATATGCGCTGTATCTCCTGCAGTTCTTCGGCAGTGAAGGAAGTGTTGTCCAGAGACTTTAGGTTGTCCTTGAGCTGGGCCAGAGAGCTTGCGCCTATGAGGACTGACGTAACGCGCGGATCAGCCAGGAGCCAGGACAAGGACATCTGTGCCAGGGACTGACCGCGATTCTGTGCCAATGCATTGAGGCCGCGGAGGGCGTCCAGAAGCTGGGGTGTAAGGACTTTGGACGGAAGCGAAGTGTCGCTTTTTGCCATCCTGGATCCTTCCGGAACGCCATTCAGATACCTGTTGGTGAGAAGCCCCTGCTGAAGGGGTGAGAAGGAGATGAAGCCCGCTCCCTGAGCCGCCGCCATATCCAAGAGGCCTTCCTTTTCAGGCATGCGGTCTATGATGTTGTACCTGTCCTGGAACAGCAGGCAGGGCGTTTTGCTCTCTCTAAGATACTCATAAGCCTTGAGTGCGGCGTCGTGTGGATAGCGGGACACGCCCACATACAATGCCTTTCCCTGACGGACTATGTCCACCAGCGCCTGAAGGGTCTCTTCCAGCGGAGTGTCCGGGTCAAACCTGTGTGTGTAGAAGAGGTCCACATAGTCCAGCTTCATCCTTTTCAGGCTCTGGTCCAGGCTGGAAATAAGGTATTTGCGGGATCCCCATTCCCCATAAGGGCCGGGCCACATGAGGTAACCGGCCTTTGTGGATATGAAGAGTTCGTCACGATAGGGCTTGAAGGACGATTGGAGAAGTTTGCCGAAGTTCTCTTCCGCGGCGCCCGGGATGGGGCCGTAGTTGTTGGCAAGGTCAAAATGACAGATTCCCTGATCAAAGGCGTAATGGGCTATTTCACGGATGCGTTCCATGGGGGCGTCCGTCCCAAAATTCTGCCAAAGACCGAGCGATACTGCAGGGATATGTACTCCGGAGGCGCCGCAGCGGCCGTACTGCATGGAGTCATATCGGCCGGGGTTTGCTGTGTACTCTGACATAGTCCTTATTTTGCCGATTTACCCTGCAGGTATGCCTTGAAGAACTTGCCCTGGGTGGTGGGAGTGAAGTCCCAGTCGCTTATGAGCATGGGGGCCCAGGAGGTGTCGAAGCACCATACCGTGAAGGATATACCTTTCTTCTCGAAGTACTTGGTGATGTGTTCTCCGTACACGTCCGTGGACATTACGGGGATGTGGGCGCCGGGTTCATCGGCAAGGCAGAAGCCAATTTCCGTGCAGATTACGGGGTATTTATCGGCCACGAATCCGAAGTCCTGCTCCCACTGCTCTTCCCACGGCTCCGAACGCTTCATGGGGTAGGGATGTGAGACGTAAGCAATATTCTCGCGGGCGATGGGCTCTGTTGCCACCGGCGTGAGGTCATATGCCCAGTTGAATCCGGCGCAGAGGCACACGGCGTTGGGATTGTAGGTGCGCACGGTGTCGATAATCTGCTCCTGGAGTTCCTTCCACTCCGTCCAGGTGCAGTCTCCCACGCCCTCCGCGGTGACGGTGGGTTCATTGAAGATCTCGTACAGGGCCACGGTGGGTTCGTCCTTATAGCGCTTTGCAACGGTGCGCCAGAACTTGAAGGTCTCCTCCTGGGTGGTGTTGTACATGGGGAGCATGTACTTTTCAGTCTTGAGGTTGCCTATGGAATGCCAGTCCATGATCACGTACAGGCCATGTTTCTTGGCCCATTCTATTCCCTGGTCCATGGCATTGAATGTCTCTTCCCAGCCAAGTGAGTTGAGGTTTGTGGGATGCACGGCAAAGCGCACTATGTTTGCGCCCCACGCAGCGGCCTCCTCAAAGTAGCGCTCGTTCCACTGTCCCTCGCGCACAAGCTTCACGGGGTCCGAGAAGCACAGTCCGCGGAATACAATCTCATTTCCCTGCGGGTCAATGAATTTGTTGCCCTCCACCTTTACCCATCCGCCGCTCTTGCAGCAGGATGTGGGGAGAATAAAGGCTACGATTGCAACAACTAAAAGTGTAAGTTTGTTCAGTCTCATATACATATATTGCTTTTCGTCAAATATAGGCATTTTTCCAAAATATTGATTATATTTGCTTACTAAAACCAAGGAGACATGAATGCAATAGCACTGGAACACCAAAAGTATAGCTTTTCTTCCTACAGGACATACATTGCTGCAGCAATTTTCATCATAGGCAACATAGCTGTGCCGCAGCTGTGCCATCTTATTCCCAATGGCGGCCTTATGTTCCTGCCCATTTATTTCTTCACCCTCATAGGTGCATATAAATGCGGTTGGAAGGTCGGTCTTCTTACGGCGGTGCTGTCTCCGCTTGTGAACTGCGCGCTGTTCGGCATGCCTCCCGTGGCATCTCTTCCTGCAATACTGGTAAAGAGCGTCACCCTTGCCATTGCGGCGGCATACATCGCCCGCAAGATGAAGTTCTCCATCTGGTCAGTGGCACTGGCCGTGCTGGTTTATCAGCTGGTGGGAATGGTCTTCGAGTTCTTCCTGGACTTCAACATTCTTCATGCACTTCAGGATGTGCGCATTGGTTGGCCCGGCATCCTTATCCAGATTGTGGGCGGCTTCCTTCTGCTTAAAGCCATTGAGAAGTGGTAGGGCTGAGGGCACTGCTGCGCTATGGCGCCACGGAATGGCGCCTTGTTAGGCTCACTCACAAGATTCACGGACACATTGGCATTTACACCACAATTGGCGTAAAGATGGGTTTGTATGCCCGGGAGCAGCTGGGAGAGCACCTGTCCGTGGTGTCTTATGCTGGCAATACTCCTCCTGTGAGCTGCTTCAACGACGGGCTGCAGATTGGCGCCAGGGCCACCCTTGGTCATGGGCTAATTGAAGTGGCCGATACCCCGGAACCCCGGGCGGAAGCCTGCTTCCGCAGTGGGGACAAGTCACTCACAATACGCCTCAAGGAACCCTATCAAAGCCAGATAGACAAGGACATACGCTTTGGCTTTGAGAAGTACGGTCACCAGCCGGCTTACTGGAAATATATACAAACCCTCGCCATGAAGTACTGGCGAGGGTGGGATCGTAAAGAGATATTTGAGATTATCCCTTAGTCGAGGCTGTGGATTGCAAGGCCGCTGCGGAGCTTGGGCTCGAACCAGGTGGTCTTGGGAGGCATGATGTTGCCGGTGTCCGCAATGCGGATGAGCTGGTCCATTGATACCGGATACAGCGCGAAGGCAACCTTCATTTCGCCGGAATCCACGCGGCGGGAGAGTTCTCCAAGGCCGCGGATGCCGCCTACGAAGTCTATCCTCTTGTCCGTGCGGAGGTCCTTGATTCCAAGGATCTTGTCCAGAACCAGATTGCTCAGGATGGTGACGTCAAGGACGCCAATGGGGTCGTTGTCGTCATACCTGCCGGGCTTGGCCGTGAGGCTGTACCAGTTCTTGCCAAGGTACATGGAGAAGTTGTGGAGGCC
>CAMJJZ010000064.1 GCA_946406275.1 uncultured Bacteroidales bacterium
ATTGAAATCAAAAACGTTTCCAAGAACTTCGGGGAGAAGGTGGCACTGGACAATGTGTCGCTGAATATACCCGAGGGTTCTATCTTTGGCCTTCTGGGGCCGAACGGAGCGGGTAAGTCCACGCTTATCCGTATCATCAACAGGATCACCATCGCCTCCGGCGGTCAGGTGTTCTTCAAGGGTCACCCCATCACCCAGGACGACGTTGCCGCAATAGGCTATCTCCCGGAGGAGCGCGGCCTTTACCGCAAGATGAAGGTAGGGGACCAGGCCATGTACCTTGCCCAGCTCAAGGGCATGAGCGCCCAGGACGCCGCCTCGGAACTCAAGAAGTGGTTCGTCCGCTTCGAGATCCAGGACTGGTGGAACAAGAAGGTTGAGGAGCTTTCCAAGGGTATGGCCCAGAAGCTCCAGTTCATCACCACGGTGGTGCACAGGCCTTCCCTCATGATTCTGGACGAGCCCTTCTCCGGCTTCGACCCCGTCAATGCGGAGCTCATCCGCAAGGAGATCCTCCGTCTCAAGGACGAGGGCGCAACCGTGATCCTCTCCACCCACAA
The DNA here is from genome assembly GCA_946406275.1 of uncultured Bacteroidales bacterium. Next base: position 561 of record CAMJJZ010000064.1, read on the forward strand.
TATGGAGTCCGTAGAGGAACTCTGCGACCAGATTGCCCTCATCAACAAGGCAAAGCTCGTTGTTACCGGCGGCACGGATGAAATCCGTCACCGCTACGGCGAGGACAACGTAGAACTGGAATACACGGAGGGCGTAGAACGCCGCCAGGAAGTAGTTTCCCGCGACAAGGTGAACCAAAGGCTCACTGAGCTCATTGCCGCCGGCGTCAGGATCAACTCCTTCAAGGAGGTCGTCCCCCGCATGAACGACATTTTCATCAAACTTGTAACTGAGGAGGAGGCATAGCTATGAACTTATCTAAACTTGGAATCATCATACGCAGGGAATACCTTAATAAGGTAAAGAAGAAGAGTTTCCTCATTATCACTTTCCTTGCCCCTATCCTCTTCGCCGCAATCTGCATCCTTCCTTCCATCATCATGATGGGCACCAAGGAAGAGACCAAGAAAATCGGCGTTCTGGACCGCTCCGGCCTGGTTACCCCTTATCTTGAGAACAACGACGTCACGGAATACATCTTCCTTGAAGACGTAGATCCGGAGGTGGTCAAGACCAACCTCAAGGGATACGGAATAGACGTCCTTCTGAGCATTTCTGAGCTGGACACGGAGAACCGCACCGTCACAGCAGACTGCTACTCGGAAAAGCCCCTTGGCATGGATACCGGCTCGCTCATAGAGAACAGGATAAACGACGCCGTTGAGGCCTACCGCATAGAGTCCTACGGCATAGAGAACCTGGAAGAAATCATGGCCGGCGTCAAGTCCAATGTCCATCTGCACAGCTATACTGTAGACGAGTCCGGCAAGGAAACCATCTCTGAATCCGGCGTCTACATGGCTGTTTCCATGATTCTTGGAATGGCCCTGTACATGTTCATCGCCATATTCTCCGGCATGGTAATGAGCTCCGTCATAGAGGAGAAGAGCTCCCGCGTGGTGGAGGTCCTGGTATCGTCAGTGAAATCTACGGAACTCATGTTCGGAAAGATCATCGGCGTAGCCCTTGTTGCCCTTACGCAGTTCCTCCTCTGGATTGTTCTCACCCTTGCCATCCTGGCCGCGGCAATGGGCATTATGGGCAAGGATAAGCTTATGGGAATGATGGGAGATGACCAGACTGCACAGATGGCAGAGATGATGGCCCCCGGTGTCAATGTTCCCGGTGCCACCGTAGACCTTGAAAGCGCTGCCGCCGCACTTACGGACACCACCGCAGTCGCAGCCGGCGAGCCCACTGGAATGCAGGCCATAATGGGCACCCTGAGTAACCTGAACGTTCCCCAGCTGGTAATATCCTTCCTGCTGTTCTTCATCTTCGGATACCTGCTGTATGCCTCCCTGTTCGCGGCAATCGGCTCCTCCGTGGAGAACGAGGGAGATTCCACTCAGCTGCAGCTCCCCGTGACCATCCCGCTGGTGCTGGGCTTCTTTGTGGCCCTGTATGCATTCAAGGCCCCGGGAAGCTCCCTGGTGTTCTGGTTCTCCATGATTCCTTTCACATCGCCTATCGTGATGCTTGCCCGCATACCGTTCGGCGTAGCCACCTGGGAACTTATCCTTTCCATCGCCCTCCTTATCCTCACATTCATTGGGTGTGCTTGGGCATCGGCAAAGATTTACAAGGTGGGCATCCTCACTTACGGTAAAAAGTCTACGTTCAAGGACCTGTTTAAATGGCTCAAAATGAAATAAGACCGGCCCTTAACGCCGTTGTATGGGTTCTTCTGTTCCTTGGCGTGATGCTGGCAATCCGGCAGGCACGCCAGGGCAGAGCCCCGGAAATTTCCTGGCAGAGGGTGGCCATGGACGGTCACCGCACCGGCGCCCAGTGCGTTACCGCGGAGAACGTGAGCACCGCCCTGGGAACCTTCACTGACGATGGCTACATCGCCCCCAACGGCACCGTTTTCCAGGAGGACAGCCCCGTCCCGGAGATAGCATCGGCCCTGATGGACGCGCAGCCCAGGCTTTCCGGCCTCAAGGTGGTGGTGGGCCACAGCGCGCGCATGATGATGAACCTCCGCACGGATCCGGACCTTCCCCTGGGCAACCTCTTTGCCGATATTCTCCGCGCCCGCGGCAGCAAGGACTTCAAGGTGCCCATGGACTTTGCGGTCACCAACTTTGGCGGCATCCGCTGCCCCATGCCGGAAGGCGCCATCACGCTTGAGGACATCCAGTCCATGTTCCCCTTCAAGAACTACATGTGCTATGTGCAGATGAAGGGGAGTAATTTGATCAGGCTGCTGGAGCAACTGGCCGGGACCAAGGCCTTCCAGGCCGTTTCCGGCGTACGCGTGAAGGTCAAGGACCATCAGCTTGTTGAGGCGTTGATAGGTGGCAGGGAGATAGAGCCAAACAAGATCTACAACGTCACCACCATCGACTTCCTGCTGGATGGCGGAGACCGCATAGCAATTGGCGCACTGGCAGAGAAAGTAGTCCTCACGCATACCTTATTGAAGGATGTGATGCTGGATTACGTGAAAGAGTGCGAGGCAAAGGGTATTTTAGTTGAAGGAGCGGCCGACGGCCGTGTAGTAATGGAGTAGGCCTATGAAAAAGAAAACATTACTGGTATTCGCATCGGTGATTGTGGTGCTTTTCGCCGCGGTGGGTTTCCTGGCCGGCAAGGCCATCTTCTCCCGTAAGGCCACCATTACCATCCTGCATGTAAACGACACCCACAGCCAGCTTGAACCCATCCGTTCCGGAGAGTACGCCGGCATGGGCGGTGCCCTGGAGAGGGCCGCGTACATAGACAGCGTGCGCACGGCGGACGGCCGTGACAACGTGCTTGTCCTCCACGCCGGAGACTACTTCCAAGGAAGCGCCTACTTCACGGAGTTTGGCGGAAACGTTGAGGTCCAGGACCTCAATGCAATAGGCTACGATGCCGTTACTCTTGGAAACCACGAGTTTGACAACGGCCTCGAAGCCCTTGGAGAGAAGCTTTCCTCACTGGAGTGCCCCGTAGTGGTCTGTAACTACGATTTCTCGCCCTTCGAGATTGGCAAGTACGTAAAGCCTTACGTGATTGTTGAGAAGGCCGGAAAGAAGATTGGCATTGTTGGCGTGTTATGTAAATTGAAAGACATGGTGGCCGGCGACATCGCAGACCGCGTTCCGGAGTATGACATGATTCCCACCGTGCAGAAGTACGTGGACCAGATCCGCAAGGAATGTGACCTGGTCATTGCCCTAACACACATTGGCTACACGGAGCACAACCCCGGCGACATTACCGACCCTCAGCTTGTTGCCGCCACCCGCGGCATAGACATAGTTGTGGGCGGCCACTCCCACACCTTCATGGAGGAGCCGGCCTGGGTCCCCAACCTGGACGGAAAAAAAGTCCCCATCGTCCAAACCGGATGGATGGGGGCCTATATGGGTGAATTCAAAGTGAAGATATAGCTACTTCAGCAAAGCTACAGCCTTATCGACATCCTGTTCTGCGAGCACCAGGGAAATGGAGAGTTCCTCTCCGCCCTGGGCGCTTGCTATTATGCTGATGCCGGCTTCGCCAATCTTGCCGAAGACCTTGCCGGAAGTGCCGGGCACTTTGCGCATCTGGCTGCCGAACACGGTGACGATTCCTACGGCCTGATTCAGGACCACAACATCGTCCAGCGGGAGGAGCGGATTCTCTTCGAAAAGCTGCTTCAGGGCATCCAGGGCCAGTTGTTTGTCCCTGCTGCGGACGGCGAAGCTAATGCTGTATTCCGATGAAGTCTGTGCAATGAAACGCACGTTCACCTTTGCCGCGGCCATTGCGGAGAAGATGGACGATGACATACCCACCTTTCCCAGCAGACCAGTACCGTACACGGTGATGAGGACAAGTTCCTTGTCTGCCACCACGGCCTGATTGTGCGAAGATCCGGAAGAGACTATGGTGCCCTCGAATGAAGGATCGTCAATGTCCTTTACCACGATGGGAATGTTGGCATTCTTGGCGGGCCAGATGGCGGAGGATGCAAAGGGACGATGCTCTCCGGCGCAGTAGTGGGTGGCCTCGTCAAAGGTCATGGCCGTTACGTCATTGGCAATCTTTCCCTCTATATGGAATTCTATGCAGTCTGCGCCAACTGCGGCGGCAATGAGTGAAGACATAAGGTGTGAGCCGTCCTTGCCAACACGCACCACATATCCGCTGTGGAGGCGTCCGTAACCGCCGGAAATCACGATGGGGCCTTTCTCTTCCTTGAGGCGGGATTCCATCTGCTCCTTGGAGGCGGCCCAGTCAAAGTGCTGCTCCGTGAGGCAGAGCATGAGGGACGTACCGTCTATGAGGTTGCCGCCAACCTGCTGGTTCACGGCCTCCGCGCACAGGCGGGCGCATTTTGCCATCACATAGTCCTCAATAGCGTGAGGAGACGTTTGCACGTACATTCCTTCCCTGAGATAATACTCCACGGCAGAAAGAGTGCTTGCCACTTTCTCCTTGTATGCGGGGCCTGCGGCAACTGCCTCAAAGTAATCCTTTATGGCATCAAATTCTTCCTTGGCTGTTTTCTTTTCCACGATTGTCTTGCGGATGGCGTCCCTGAAAAGGGCTTCGACCTTCTTTTCCGGCCTTACAACGGCTATGGTTTCCTTGTCACAAAGAGCGGCGATGCTCTGGATTTTGTCCTGCCTCAGGAGGAATGACTTTACTATCATGGTTCAATGATTTAGTGCTTATCCACAAATTTACAAATAAATCCTTAACTTTGTACGGCAAAAACGCATTTTTGATATGATTCAGTCAATGACAGGCTACGGCAAGGCGGAGGCCTTGCTCCAGGGCGGCAAGCTCACCATAGAAATCCGTACACTCAACGGCAAGAGCGCCGACGTCAACGTCAAGTCCAACCTCCTCCCCAAGGATAAAGACATCGAAGTCCGTAAACGCCTGGCGGACAAGCTTGTCCGTGGCACCATCGACCTTTTTCTCACCTTCGAGGCCACCGGCGGGGACGCTGCCCACACCATAAATGCCGATGTTTTCCACTCCTACTGGCAGAGCACAGTGAAGGCCCTGGACAGGGAGACCATTCTCACCAAGACCATGCTTCAGGATCCCGGCGTGGGAACCATCCTTGCCAACGGAATCATCCGTCTCCCGGACGTGGTTCAGAGCCAGAAGGGCGATATCATCGGCGAAGAAGACTGGCCCGTGGTATCCGCCGCGCTTGACAAAGCCATCGACGCCGTATGCGCCTACCGCGCCCACGAAGGCGAGGTCCTGTACAAAGACATCATATCCCGCATCCACAACATCCAGGCTTCCTATGACCAGGTGGAAGCGCTTGAAGGCGAACGCGTTGCTACTGTACGTGAAAAGCTTGGCAAAGCCCTGGAAGACCTTGGTGCCAAAGTCAACCCCGAGCGCTTCGAGCAGGAGATGATCTTCTACCTCGAAAAGTACGACATCAACGAGGAAAAAGTCCGCCTCCGCCAGCACTGCAAGTATTTCCTGGACACCATCGACTCGGAGCCTTATCCCGGCAAGAAGCTTGGCTTCATCATCCAGGAAATGGGCCGCGAGATCAACACCACCGGCTCCAAGGCCAACCACGCAGGAATACAAAAGCTCGTCGTTCAGATGAAAGACGA
>CAMJJZ010000065.1 GCA_946406275.1 uncultured Bacteroidales bacterium
GGTCATGATCCTTGGCGGCTCTGAAATAGCCCAGATGGTGGCGGAAAGGCTCTCCGGAGACAATCTGGAAGACATCAAGATCATCGAGAAAGATCCCGTCCGCTGCAAGAACCTCTCCCAGGAACTTCCCAGCTACGTAAACGTAGTCCTTGGCGACGCCCGCAACACTGATTTCCTGATAGACGAGGACATTATGGGCTATCAGGCCGTGCTTGCAGTTACAGGCAATGACGAACTCAATATCCTGGCCTGCGTGGCGGCAAAGAAACTTGGCGTTCCCAGGGTCATAGCTCAGGTGGAGAACCTGGAGTACATCCACCTTGCAGAAGAAATGGGCGTGGATTCCGTCATAAACAAGAAACTCATCACAGCCGGCCGCATCTTCAAGTTCACGCTTTCAGACAAAGTAAGGTCCGTAAGGTACCTGAGCGGCATGGACGCGGAGGTTCTGGAATACACCGCCGCCCCCGGCTCAAAGATAACAAAAGCGCCCCTCAAGGACCTCACGTTCCCCGCAAACGCCATCATCGGCGGCGTAATCCGCGGCGGAGAAGGTTTCATTGCAGTAGGCACAACACATATAGAAGCATACGACCGCGTTGCGGTATTCGCCCTTCCGGACGCCGTGAAGGATATGGACAAATTATTCAGATAAACATATGAGCATCCAGTCAGAAAACATCGAGAAACTGGTCGAGCGCCGTGCAAAGGCCCGCCAGGGAGGCGGAGAAAAACGCATCCAGGCCCAGCACAGCAAGGGAAAACTTACCGCCAGGGAGCGCCTGGACCTCCTCCTGGACCCCGGCTCCTTTGAGGAGTACGACATGTTCGTACAGCACCGCTGCACCAACTTCGGGATGGAGCAAAACCACCCGGACGGAGACGGCGTAGTAACCGGCTGCGGCACCATAGGCGGAAGGCTTGTGTACGTATTCGCACAGGATTTCACCGTGAGCGGAGGTTCCCTCTCAAAGACCATGAGCGAAAAGATCTGCAAGGTCATGGACCTGGCAGTACGTAACGGAGCCCCCTGCATCGGCCTTAACGATTCCGGCGGAGCCCGCATCCAGGAAGGAATCGACGCCCTTGCAGGCTTCGGAGAGATCTTCGAGAGAAATATCCTTTCCTCCGGCGTGGTCCCACAGATTAGCGGCATTTTCGGCCCCTGCGCAGGCGGTGCGGTGTATTCCCCCGCCCTTACGGACTTCACCCTCATGGTAAAGAATACCTCCTACATGTTCCTCACCGGCCCCGCCGTTGTGAAGAGCGTTACCGGAGAAGAAGTCTCCCAGGAGGAACTCGGCGGAGCATCCGTCCACGCATCCAAGAGCGGCGTAGCACATTTCGCTGCAGAGAATGAGCAGGAAGGCATCGAGACCATAAAGAAGCTCCTGAGCTTCATCCCCCAGAACAACCTGGAAACAGCCCCTGAAAAACCCACGGCAGACCCCGTGAACAGGGTTGACGATGCCCTCAACAGCATAGTCCCGGACAATCCAAACAAGGCATATGACATGTACGCCGTCATCTCCAGCATAGTTGACGACGGCGAGTTCTTCGAGATCCACAAGGAATTCGCAAAGAACATCATCGTAGGCTTTGCCCACATGAACGGCAAGAGCGTTGGTATCGTGGCAAACCAGCCCAACGTGCTTGCAGGCGTGCTGGACATCAACGCTTCCCGCAAGGCCGCCCGCTTCGTGCGCTTCTGCGACGCCTTCAACATCCCTCTGGTAACTCTGGTGGATGTTCCCGGCTTCCTTCCCGGCACGCAGCAGGAATACGGAGCTATCATCACCAACGGCGCAAAGCTCCTTTACGCCTATGGTGAGGCCACCGTTCCCAAGGTCACCGTTACCCTCCGCAAGGGTTACGGCGGCGCCCACATCGTGATGAGCTGCAAGCAGCTCCGCGGCGACGTCAACTACGCCTGGCCTTCCGCACAGATTGCCGTGATGGGTGCAGACGGCGCCGTGAACGTTCTCTACGCCAAGGAGATGAAGGAAGATCCGGAGAACGCCAAGGCCATCTTCGAAGAAAAGAAGAAAGAATACGAAGAACTCTTCTCCAACCCTTACCAGGCTGCTCAGAAGGGCTATATCGAAGACGTTATTGAACCCCGCAACACGCGTTTCCGCATTATCCGCGCCCTTGAGGGCCTGAACGGAAAGCGTCAGCAGATACCAGCCAAGAAACATGACAACCTTCCTCTTTAGCATTCTTACTGCCGGAGGGGACAGGATGGCCCAGACCGATCCCCATGGCTGGACGCTCACACTCATTAGCGTGAGCACGGTTTTCGCGGCCCTCATAGTGCTTTACTTCATATACAACTTTACCGGAAACCTCATGTCCGGAAAGTACAAGAGAAAGCCCAAGGCCAAGAAAGTCAAAGGAACCCCGGACGCAGAGATTGCCGCCGCAATTGCCCTTGCCCTTGACATGGAGCAGGACGGAGATACCTACGCAGCAATCGCCACCGCCGTACATCTGTACCTCTCAGAGAGCATACACGATGTTGAACCCGGCATAATAACCATCCAGAAGCAGCCTTCTGCATGGGCAAACAAATCACTTAACTTCAGACAATTACCCCGATAGATATGGCACAGTACAAATTCAAGATCAACGGAAAAGAGTATAACGTGAGCATCGGCGCCGCAGAAGGCAAGAATCTCACTGTAAACGTAAACGGCGCAGATTATCAGGTGGACCTTGAAAACGCCCCTGCAGCCGCTCCTGTGGCAGCTCCCGTAGCCGCCCCTAAGGCAGATGCCCCTGCAGCTGCACCCAAGCCCGCAGGCGCTGGCGTAACCGTAAAGAGTCCCCTTCCCGGCATCATCATCAGCGTTGACGTCAAGGAAGGCCAGGCCGTAAAGCGCGGCCAGAAGGTTGCCGTCATCGAGGCAATGAAAATGGAGAACGACATCCTTGCAGAGGCAGACGGCACCATCACCGCCATCCACACACGCAAGGGAGATTCCGTACTTGAGGGAGCAGACATCGTAACCATCGCCTAATGGAAACAGTATTAGACAGCCTGCGGCAGTTCTGGCAGTTTACGGGATTCGCCAACTGCACCTGGCAGCACCTGGTGATGATACTCATCGGCCTGGTGTTCATAACCCTTGGTATAGTCAAGAAGTGGGAGCCGCTCCTGCTGGTGCCTATCGGCTTCGGCATGATTATAGGCAACATCCCGCTGTTCTTTGACCCGGAAACCGGCATGGGCCTGAAAATCGGCCTTTATGAAAACGGATCCGTCCTCAACATCCTGTACCACGGCGTGAAGAACGGCTGGTATCCCCCGCTTATCTTCCTTGGCATTGGTGCAATGACGGACTTCAGCGCCCTCATCTCACAGCCGCGCCTCATCCTCATTGGTGCAGCCGCCCAGCTGGGTATATTCGGTGCATACCTGCTTGCCCTGGCCCTTGGCTTCCTGCCCAACGAAGCTGGTGCAATCGGTATCATCGGCGGTGCAGACGGTCCTACGGCCATTTTCCTAAGCTCCAAACTGGCGCCGGAGTTGATGGGCGCCATAGCGGTGTCCGCGTACTCCTACATGGCTCTGGTCCCCGTTATCCAGAAGCCTATCATGCTGCTTCTCACAACCAAGAAGGAGCGCCTTATCCGCATGAACAAGCCCCGCGTGGTGAGCCAGAGGGAAAAGATCATCTTCCCTATCGTAGGCTTCATCTGCACGGCTTTCATAGTGCCCAGCGGCCTTCCGCTGCTTGGTATGCTGTTCTTCGGTAACCTCCTCAAGGAAAGCGGTGTAACCAAGCGTCTCGCAGCCACCGCAGGCGGTCCGCTCATCGACGTGGTGACTACCCTAATCGGCCTCACAGTGGGTGCTTCCACCCAGGCCGACGTGTTCCTCACCGGCCGTTCCGTCCTCATCTTCGGCCTCGGTCTTGCATCGTTCGTGATTGCTACCACCTTCGGCGTGAGCTTCGTGAAATTCATGAACCTCTTCCTCCCGGAGGGCAAGAAGATCAACCCTCTCATCGGAAACGCTGGCGTATCCGCTGTGCCGGATGCAGCACGCGTATCAGAGGGCGTAGGTCTGGAGTGCGACCCGTCCAACCACCTGCTTACACACGCAATGGCGCCGAACGTAGCCGGCGTCATCGGTTCTGCAGTTGCTGCAGGTATTCTCTTAGGCTTCCTGGGTTAAACCTTGAGGCGAAGGAAACTGTAGCCGAAGCGCTTGCACGCGGCTTTCTCAAGCTCTTCACGGTCGTCCGGATGAGCAATGGATATAAGGAGCTTGGCCCTTTCGGCCAGGCTCTTTCCGCGTAGATACACTATACCGTGCTCCGTTGCCACATACTGGGTCTGGAAACGCGTTGTGACAACGCCAGCACCGGGAGTGAGCGTGGCAACTATCTTGCCCTTCCCCTTTGCCGTACGGGACGGCAGTGCAATGAAGGTACGTCCGCCTTCCGCAAGGGCGCAGCCGTACATGAAATCGTGCTGACCGCCAACGCTGGAGAATATCTTCTCGCCAATGGAGTCCGCACATACCTGGCCCGTCAGGTCCACCTCTATGGCGGAATTGATGGCGCAGGCGCGAGGATTCTGGGCAATCAGGAAAGGATCGTTGGTGTATGCCACGTCGAAGAACTCCATGCTCTTATTGTGGTCGATGTAATCGTACATGGGGGCCGATCCTATAGCCAGAGCCGCAACGCTGATGCCGGGCTTTACCTTCTTGAGGGAATTGTCTATTACGCCTTCCTTGATGAGGCGGATAACGCCGTCCGTCATTGCCTCCGTGTGAAGGCCAAGGTGCTGGTGGTGCTTGATACCGTTCAGAACGGCATTGGGAATGCCTCCAACGCCTATCTGCAGGCACGCTCCGTCCGGAATCTGGGACGCCACGTTTGCGCCTATGGCAGCCTCAATGGGAGTGGGCTCGCCGAATACCATGGCAACAGGAGCCACGTCGCAGTGCACGGCGGCGGTTATCTTGCTCTCATGGATGAGGCAGTCTCCGTAAAGGTACGGGATGTTGGGGCTCACCTCCGCTATGACCACCCTTGCCACCTCCACCGCGGAGACGGCTATATCGGCCGATATACCAAAGCTGCAGTAGCCGTTTTCGTCCGGTTCCGAGCACACGATAAACGCCACGTCCACAGGGAATTCCCCGCGGCGGAACATGCCCGGGACCTCTCCCAGGAATGCGGGCGTCATGCTGCCGTAGCCTTCCGCCACGTGGGCACGCTGGTCCGCGCTAATGAATATGCTGTTCACAAGGAAGGAATCCTTATATTCCGGCTTGCAGAAAGGAGCCGGATCCTTGTGGACGTTGAATCCGGAGGTTATGGTAACGTTCTTCAGTTCCGCATGGCGGCGTGCTAGGGCCTCCTGCAGCAGAACGGGAACGCTGGCGCCGCCCTGGCACGCAATGGTGTCGCCGCTGCGTACTAGTTTTACGGCTTCATCGGCAGAAACGTATTTCATCAGCCTACAAGTTTTACGAAGAGTTTGAGATGCTGCTCCAGGAGCTCGAAATCATGGTCTGACAGCAGACGGGAAACGCACACGCGTATACCGCACTGACCGCTGCCCGTGGTGTTCAGAGGAATTGCGGTGATGCCGCAGCGCATGAGGGCGCCAAGGAGATCACCGTTGCTCATGTCCTTATATTCCACGGTATAGAAGAAACCGTCCGATATGGTCTGCTCCATGTCCTTGTCGTATACAAGGTGGAAGCCGTAGCGCTCGAAGAGCTCCTTTGAACGGTGTGCGCGGAAACCGTAGTTGCGCAGCTCCTTCACGAAATCATATCGTCCATCCACAGATGCCTCCATCATGGCGGAGAACGCATACTGAGCGGAATGTGATGCGCCTGAAGTGTTGATGTACAGGTAATTGAGGATGAAGTTGTCGCCAAAACGGCTGATTCCCCATTTCCTCTTCAGCTCCGGATACTCCCTGTTGAAAAGCTTGTCCGATATGCACACCATGGCGATGCGCTCTCCGGCATAGCTGAATATCTTGGAAGCCGAAAGGAGCATGATGTAATTGTCCGTATACTTTGCCACGGTGCTCTGGAATGGCGGCTGGAACGGCACGGACATATCTTTCCT
>CAMJJZ010000066.1 GCA_946406275.1 uncultured Bacteroidales bacterium
TATGTGGCGGAAAGCGCCAGCACGCGGGTATCAAGGACGGCCTGGGAGCCATTCAGTATAGCGTCAATGGCATCTACGAATGCAGGGTCCTCGTCCCACTTCTGGGTCTCTTTCTGCAGCATGAGCCAGAGGCGGATGCCGTCGGCAATAGCGGCAGGAGATTCCCGGGACGAGCCCGAGAATGACGGATCAGAGAGGAGGTTGCACAGAAGGGCGTGGGCGTAGGCCTCGCTTTCCAGGAGGCCGCGCCAAGGCATTACGGCGTTGGGATAGTACCAGCCTCCGTCGCGGTGCTCAACCGCATACTCCAGCAGGGAGACCACATCGGCCTTGATGGACTTGTTGAGCTTGGCGCCGGCGGTGAGGCCAATGCCCCAAGCCTTGGCAAGTGCAATGCCTTCGGACGATGCGGCCAGATTCCTCAGGGTGAGGAGTCTGCGGGCCTTGGCAAGAATCTGTCCCTGCAGTCCGCGGCCGTCCTTCTTGGAAGGAGTAAGGTAGTTCTTCGCGTACTTCTTGAACTCCGTCATGCGCTTCTTATCTGCCTGGGAGACCGGCTTTACGTCGAAGGACACGCCGGCGTACATGGCGCGTACGTGCATGTACTGGGCATCCGACAGCCAGCCACACCAGATGGGTTTCTGGGTGCCGAACATGGCACTGTCAAGGAACTTCACGGATGCGTCCGTATCCGGAACGTCGAATCCGCGGTCACGGAGCTTGGCAAAGCGTTCCAGCACCACCGCAGTGATCACGGGACTGGAATGCATGCCCTCGAACCAGGCGTAGCCGCCGTCGGAGTTGCGGCAGGCAAGGATCTTGGAAAGAAGGTCATCCTCTGCGGCAGGAGATTCCCGATCGGGGTCGGGAATGACGGAGAGGGTACCGGCGATAAGCCGGACATACCAGGCTTCGGTGAGGGAGAGGACGTCGCGGCCGGTGGGTTCAACGTGGTCCGGGATGGCGTCCTTGACCATATCAAGGATGGTGATTTCCTTAAGATCGGCCTTGGAACCGTCTACGTTCACGAACATGTCGCGGAGGCGGGCAAGGAGCTTCTCCCTGTTGGCACCGGCCAGGAGCACGGCGCTGTGGGCCTCAGTGAGGGTCTGCGCCGGGGCGTAGACGGGAATCTTGACGCGCACGGCGTCGGAGAAGTCAGTGGCCTGGAACGACGCCGTGAGCACCAGAGATTCCCGGGTCGAGCCCGAGAATGACGATACGGGCACCTTCACGGGGAAGGAAACCGTCTTGGTTTCACCGGGGGCAAGGGTCACGGGGCCGGAGCTCTGGATGAGGCCGGCGGGAATGGCTAGTTTGATTACGCCGGTGACGGGCGCGTCAGCAATGCTGGAGACGGTTACGGCGGCGTTATAGGTATCGCCTTCATACAGGAAGCGGGGTTCCAGAATGGAAACCTTCACGGGTAGGGAGACTACCATCTCCTTCTCTGCAATGGCGTTCTGCATCTCGGGCGTATGCGCATATACGCGTACATAATAGGTGGAAAGCTTGTCCGATGTCTTGAAGCTGAAGCTCAGCGTTCCGTCCTTGGCGGAAAGCAGGTGCGGCTGGAAGGTAAGGGCGCTCTCAAAGGCCTCACGGGGCGTTATGGACGATTCTTCCTCCTCCGCTCCACCGGCTTCCACTGCCACTGCCTCCTCTGCCTCTGCCACGGGCGCGGCAAGCGGCATGGCATCGTCCATAACCGCCATGTTCACGGATTTGGACAGCACCGCTCCCCTGGCGGAGCCATAGGCAACGATTCCTTCTTCAGCCATCTCCACATTGGCCCCGCCGCCGGAAACGAATCCGCAGGTGGAAGTAACGTACACTGAAGGCACGCTGAAATCCACCAGCGAAACGGTGTTCCACCAGTTGCGGGCTATGGCGTCGATACTCTTGTCCCACACGGCCGCCAGGGCCTCAACGCCCTCCGCGGTCTTTAGCGTAAACGTATATTCTGTGCCGGGATATGCTGCATCAGTAAATCTTGTAAAGGTGAGCGGCAGCACGAACTTGCTCTTCTCCCTGCGGAACTGCCTGTCGTAGCTCACGGCCTCTCCCTGGCTGAACCAGAATATCTGCATGCGAACCGCATCCGGATAGTCTTTCTTGTAGTCCAGCTTGAGGTCCGTCATTTCCTTGGCGGAATATGACTTGTTAAGAAGAACGGCCTTCTTGTCCCCGTACAGGGTAACCTGCGCGTAGGCCGTGCCCTCACCGCTGCCGAAGCGGGCGGTCATGGCGCCGTTCACGGTCTCAGGACCAGGAAGGAATACGCGCTTCACGCCGGCCGGAACTGCCTTGTCCGTGGGCCTGAGCACCAGGAGCTTCATCTCGGATTCTCCGGAGGCGCCGCGCTCAGAGACGGTTGTCTTAAGGGTGTATACCCCGGCAGGAACGCCTGAGAGGGACACTTCAAAGCTTTCCCCGCTCTTGGCGGTTCCCTTGGCAACGTCGCCCAGGGCCCAGTTCACGTCCAGCGGAACGGCGTTACCGCCATCGTCATTGGCCTGCAGCCTCAGCTTCAGCACGTCTTCCGTGACGATGTTCCTCTGCGCACGCGGCCTCCACCGGTAGTACGGACGGTAGGGTTCCTCGTCAATGAGGGTGAACTCTCCCTCCGCGGAATTCTCCACGGTCATGTCCACGGAAAGCTCAGTGCCAATGTAGAAGCCGGTGCTGCGCTCCATGGTCTCTCCGGTAGGATCCACCACTTTCACGGTGGCGCTGTACCATCCGGATTCCACCTCCGGGACGATGAAGGTAAATGTATTGTCGGTCCCTATCTCCTGCTCCAGTTCCATCTGCTGGGTGCCGTAGCGGCTTATGGTAAGGATGGCCCTGGCGCCGGACAGTTTGTGGCCGGAGTAGGACTTGACGGAGCCGGAAACGGGAACATCGTCCCCGGGGAGGTAAAGTTTATCGTGACCGTCCAGGGATATTTCGAAGGTAGGAAGGACGAATTCGTCCACCCTGAAGGAGGAGTAGCCTATGCTGCGCTTGCCGTCCTGGATTTCCAGTGAGAATCGGCCGTTGCGCAGGCCCTTGGGGATGGTGAATTTGCCCGACACGGAGCCGTAGGCGTTGGTCTTGAGGGGAAGCTTTTCAAGGTCGTTACCCTCGGAATCCCGGAGGATGGCGGTGAGTTTCTTGCCTTCCAGGGCCTGCAGCTGCTTCATGGGATCGCCTGAATAGACGATGGCCTTGAACTGGAGCTCATCGCCGGGATTGTAGGCGCCGCGGTCGCGGTAGATGTTGCAGCGGGGCTCCTTGGAGTCGTCACTGTACCAATCCTCGGAGTCGCTTACCCACACGGAGCCGGACTTGCGGTTGCCAGTCTCCGCGCTAAGGTAATAGGACTTGCGGGTGTTCATCTTTTTGGTGATGGAGCTGGGCAGCGATGTGAAGCCGTCCAGGCTCATGGAGGTGGATGCCACCACGCTGGAGCCGCTCTTGAGATATATGGTTGCCGATTTCACGGGCTTTCCGCTCTTGTAATCCGCCACATACACATTCAGGCCCTTGGAGTCCCTGCGGGTGGCTATGGAAAGCGTGTACTGCTGATAGAAGGCGTTGTCTTCAAGCTTTCCGGACTTGACCTCGGCCCTGTAGTCGCCGTCCCGGAGGGTGGGAAGGGCTATCTTTACGGTGTCGCGCACGTAGAAGCAACCTTCCGTGTTCTTTGCCGTCCAGGTCTTGTAGGCCTTCTTGGCATTGTCCTGGAACAGGGACACGCTGGCTTCCTTTACGTTGCGGAACAATACCACTATGTTGCCTTTGTCGAAGCTTACGCTTATGTTCTTGGTATCAAGAGTACCGATGAGATTCTCTATTGTGGTCACATTTTCCGCGATGAGCTTTTCGTCGCCGCGGAAAGCCGCACGCTGCTTTTCGAAGGACTTACAGTCCTGGTAGAGTGCCTTGTAGGGGGCATCGTCGTGCTTTTTCTCATCTTCCAGCTTGCTGAAGCGGGTCCTGAGCACCTGGGAAAGAGGCAGAAGGCCTGCGGCGGTGCCTTTGTACTTTTCCGCCAGCTCCTGCATGAGTTTCTCACGCTGGGCGCGGTCGTACTTCTGGACGGCCAGGAAATAGTCCAGGGCGGCGTCCTTGGGGTACTCTATGTTTTCACGGAGCTTTTCTATAGTCTCCTTGTCACCATAGTCCTTGGCTACCAGGCGCCAGAGGACGTATTCTGCATCGTCCTTTATAAAATGAGGGAGCACGCCTGTGAGGAAAGAGCCAACGCCGCGCCAGAACGCGGGGTTGCTGCCCGTGAACTCATGCTTTTTGGCAAAGGATCTGAGGGCGCTTGCGCTTTCGCGGCAGTACTGGTCCATGTAGGTGAAAGTGACCATGGGATCTCCGTAGGCCTCTATCTCCTTCTTAAGGGCGTTCTTTGCCGGCTCGCGCTCCTTCCAGTTTCTACGACCCACGGCCTCTACGTACTGCGTGGCAGCATCGTAGAAGTCCACGGCATAGCGTTTTGCCGTGGCCTCGGTCTTAATCTGGCTAAGGATTTCCGCCTCGGTCTTTGGCTTGTCCGCCTTCCGGGCTTCATCATACTTCTGCCAGAGCTGTGTGAGTTTGTGTCCGTCGTCGTTCATTGCAAACAGGTTAAGTGCCGCAAACGCAGCCGCAAGTGTTATTATCAGTCTTTTCATAATGCTTCTGCAACCACAAAAGTGCTGCCTCCAATATAAATTATGGTATCATCGGTAGCCTCATTCATTGCCATTTTTATGCCAGCCTTCACTGAAGGGGCGATAATTGTGTCTTTGAGCCCTTTTGCCCGCTTCTGTATCTCCTTCGCCGGCAGCGCCCTGGGAGTGTCAGGAGCTACAAAAATGTAACGTGCCTTGCGAGGCATAAGGGGAATTATGGAGTCCAGGTCTTTGTCCGCCATAATGCCGTACACTATGATGAGAGGGCGTTTTGTTGCCTTCAAGGCCTTGAAGTTGCTTGCCAGCGCATGGGCGTTGTGGCCTATGTCCGCAATCACCAGCGGCTTCTCCTGCAAGCGCTCCCACCTGCCATGGAAATGCATGAGGGCCGCGGTGTGCTCTATGCCATAAATGAACTTGTCCTGGTCCCCAGGGAACTCTTGCTGCAGAAGCTCCAGCGCACACAGCACGGTGCGCAGGTTCTTCCGCTGCACCGGTGCCAGCAGATCCATGGCCGCCAGAATCTCCTTGTGTCTCTCCCACAGTTGCGGTTTTGCCTTGTCCGCATACACCAGCGGCCCCTTGGCCGAGGCGTCAAAGACAGGGGCGGTTTGCGGGTGGGTTTCGCCGATAACGCACGGAACGCCGGGCTTCATGATGCCGGCCTTCTCTGCCGCAATCTCTGCCAGAGTGCTCCCCAGCAGCGCACAGTGGTCAAGGCCGATGGAAGTAATCACGCTGAGCACCGGAGTAATTATGTTGGTACTGTCCAGCCTTCCGCCAAGACCGCACTCAATCACGGCCACGTCTACATGGCTGTCTGCAAACCACCTGAACGCCATGCCGGTAGTAATCTCAAAAAAGCTCAGGTTCTCTGCCTCGAAGTACGGCTTCCACTTCTCAAGAAACTCATGCACATACTCCTTGGGGATCATCTCCCCATCTATACGGCAGCGTTCACGGAAATCCACCAGGTGCGGAGACGTGTACAGGCCTGTCCTGTAGCCCGCAGCACTCAGTGCCGCAGCCAGCATGTTGGCCACGGAACCCTTGCCGTTTGTCCCAGCCACATGAATGGTTTTGATTGCACCTGAAGGGCTCCCCAGCACCTTGTCAAAATCCCTCACACCCTCCAGCCCCGGCTTGTACGCCCCGGGCTTGAACCCCTCCTTCTGCACCGAAGGAAACCTCCTGAATATATCCTGTACCAGATCTTCGTACTCCATACTACAAATATACTCATTTTCCCCCACCCATCCACCAAAAACGCCAAATCCGTGGACAAA
>CAMJJZ010000067.1 GCA_946406275.1 uncultured Bacteroidales bacterium
GACACCTACACCTTTGACGAGTTCATCGCCATGGTGAAGGCCAATCCGGACCTTGCCGCCGTCCGCGTTCACAAGCAGCGCTTCGGTTACATGGTAAACAACACCATCTGCGAGGTTGGAAACGTTCTCATCAACGGCGCCAAGGTGGTTACCATCAACTCGGAATCAACTGAGATTGAGGATATTAAGAAAACCGTGGCGGACTGCCATCTGGAGGGAGTGGAGAACATCAACTACCTCCAGGCCATAAAGCGCGTTATCGGCATGTCTGACAAACCCCTTGCAAACGAATAGGTTATGGCACAGGAAATAGAGAAAAAATTCCTGGTGAAAGGTGACTTCAAGGCCGATGCCTTCAAGGCCACCCGCATCACCCAGGGCTACCTTTCCAGCGTCCCCGAGAGGACGGTCCGCGTCCGCGTGAAGGGGGACAAGGGTTTCATCACCATCAAAGGCATAGGCAACGCTTCCGGCGCAGCACGCTTCGAGTGGGAGAAGGAAATCCCCGTAGAGGAAGTTAACCAGCTTCTGGAGCTTGCAGAGCCCGGCGTCATTGACAAGACCCGTTATCTTGTCAAGAACACGGACGGCAAGCACACCTGGGAAGTTGACGAATTCTACGGCGACAACGACGGCCTCACAGTGGCCGAGGTAGAGCTTGCCGACGAGAACGAGCCCTTCGACAAACCCGCCTGGCTTGGAGAAGAAGTAACGGGGGACCCCAAATACTTCAACTCCATGCTTATGAAAAACCCCTACAAGAATTGGAAATAACAGTCCGCACATTTCTGTTGTTAATTACGGTCTCATCCCTGGCCTCGTGTCTCAGGGATGAGCCCGTTAATATTGTTGAAACAGAAACAGAGGCAGAAAAAGAGGAAAAAACGGACCGGACAACCTTGGAATATGTCCTGGGGGCGCCGGCAGATTATTCCACCAAGCTGGAAGGTCTGTCCGCCATCTGCCTCAATGAGGCCGGGGACGGTTTGTACGTTGCCGAGGACAATGGCCGCGTCTATGAGTTTGGCCTGGACGGGAAGCTGAAAGATACCTTCTCCTTCCCTTCTCCTAACGATGCGCACGACTGGGAGGGGATAACAAGGGCGAAGGACGGAAAAATATACCTCTGCGAGGAAAGGCTCCGTGAAGTCTACCTTCTCAGCGCAGACCATAAAAGCGTCAGCAAAGTTTCCAGCGGCCCGTATGAAGACGGCGGTCAGGAAAATCAGGGATATGAAGGCATTGCCGCCGGTGACGGCGTGCTCTATGTTGCCAACCAGAGTCTTCCCCTGCGCGTTTACAAGTATTCCCTTGCAGACAAAACCTGGGAAACCGCATTTGACGCAGACTGGGCTACAAGCCTTTCGGACATCTATTTCGACAGCGACGACGGCACCCTCTGGATAACCGATGCAAAGACCCAGAAACTTACCCAGATGACAACTGGTGGTGAGGTCATAAAGGATTATGACATATCCTTTGTGAAAAAGCCGGAAGGTTTCTGCAAGGATGCCGCCCGCAAGCAGTTCTGGTTCGTCTGCGACAAGACCAGTAAATTACAGACAGTGAGTTATCAGTAAACAATGGCAGAAGAGAAAAAAGCAGCGGCGTTCGACCCGCTGGACATGAATAATTACAAGGTGGAGAAACTGCCAAAGATGCAGAAGTCTCCCTTTGAGGTATGGATGGCACGCCTTGGCGCGCCGCTGGCCCTCATTGCATTTGTATGGATTACATGGTTCTGCCACATAGGGTTCATAGACAACCTGGACACCGGCCTTCTGGCAGCATCGGCACAGAAGAGGCTCACGGCGCTGGGGCTGGACGGCTTCATAAGGGCCAACTATGCCATGCTGGGCATTTTCGTAGCCAGCCTTATCCTGTGGATGACTGAGGCAATCCCCAATTATCTCACCTCGCTCATCCTCATACTTGGCGTTGTCCTTTTCAATGTTACCACGCAGAAGGAAGCCCTGGCGCAGCTGGGCCACCCCGTGATGTGGCTCAATATCCTGAGCTTCGTGCTGGCTTCCATGCTGGTAAAGACGCGTTTTGCAAAGCGCCTGGCCCTTGCTTTCGTGATAAAGTTCGGTCGCAGTGCAAAAGGCGTACTCTGGAGCTTCCTGGTGATTAACCTGGTGCTGAGCGCATTCATATCGGCAACCACGGTGAAGGCCACCATCATGCTCCCTATCTTCATGGTCATCTGCGCCATCTACGGGGCCTCCAACGGCAACCGCAACAACTTTGGACGCAACCTCGTAATACAGAACCTGTTCCAGGTGAATATCGGCGCAAATGCGTTCTACACCGGCTCGGGGGCACACCTTCTGGCCATTTCCCTCATCGCCGGTTTCGTGGGAAGCTGCGACTTTGGCTATAAGGAATGGCTCATTGCCGTAGGGCCCATGAGCGTCATTATCCTTGTGGTGGGACTCCTGCTTGGCATGTACGTCTTCTTCCCCATGAAAAAGGAGGAGCAGGTGCCCCAGATCCAGGGCGGCATAGACCGCCTGAAGGAGGAGCTCGCCACCATGGGAAAGATGACCAAAGAGGAATGGAAGGCCGTCGTGATATTCCTCATCGTCCTTTTCCTGTGGGTCACCAAGGGGACATTTCACAATATTGACGAGACCATCGTCGCCCTCATCGGCGCAGTGCTTGCCCTTATTCCCGGCATCGGCGTAGTGAAGTGGAACGATGTGGACATTCCCTGGCACCTCATGCTCTTCAGCGCCGGTGCGTATGTCCTTGGAAGCGGCCTCAATGCCACGGACCTTCCCAATACCATGGTCAACGCCGCCTTCGACTCCATGGGAATTACGGCCGATACCCCATTCTGGGTACTTTACGTGATACTTACCTTCCTGATGATGTACTCCGGCCTGGTGTTCCAGTCCAAGACCATCAGGACCATGGTCTTTGTACCGATTGCACTGGGCGTTGAGAAGCGGTTCGGCTTCCCGCCCATGAGCCTGGCCCTCCCGGTGTCCATGCTCATAGAACACTGTTACGTGCTGCCTTTCAACAGCAAGCCGGCGGCCCTTCTGTACACCACAAACCAGTACAGCATGACGGACGCCTTCAAGTACGGCATCACCATGATGACCTTCTCCTGGCTCCTTATCCTGCTGTTTGGCCAGACCCTCCTGAAGTGGCTGCACATCACACCGGGACTGTTTTAAAATGAATTTGTTATGACTATTGACTGGGTTTTGATTTTCAGGCTGGTAGCGGCCGGACTAATGGGCGGATTCATAGGCCTTGAAAGAGAGTTGAGGTCAAAGGAAGCGGGCGTAAGGACGCATTTCATTGTTGCCCTTGGCAGCGCCCTGTTCATGATTATTTCCCAGTTCGCCTTTGAAGGCCGTCAGCACGATGCCGCCCGCGTGGCCGCCCAGGTGGTCT
Organism: uncultured Bacteroidales bacterium; assembly: GCA_946406275.1. The sequence continues at coordinate 3,409 of CAMJJZ010000067.1, forward strand.
CCGGAATTGGTTTCATAGGTGCCGGCGTGATCATTTTCCAGAAGAATGCGGTGCGCGGAGTCACAACCGCTGCGGGCCTTTGGGTAGCTGCGGCAATAGGCCTTGCATGCGGAGGCGGAATGTACTCCGTTGCAATTGCGGCAACCCTCCTCACGGTGCTGGTCCTTGAGATGATGCACTTCGTGAACCTCCACCTCAGCGAGAAATCCGTAGACCTTACGCTTTCTCCGGACAAGCCTTATGACATACCTGAGCTTCCGGAAAGGCTCAAGAAGGAAAACATAAAAGTGGACACATACGCAATCCAGGGCGGAAAGGTGCGCCTCACCATCCGCGTGCGCCAGAAAGACTATCTTCTCACAATAAGGCGTCTTTTGGACATCCTGGACGGCTTTACCATAGATGAAATGAACTAACACACACAAATACTAAACTATGACCTATCTGTTTTATCTTGTGCCCGTAGCGGCGGTAATCGCCCTGCTGTTCGCATGGATCTTCTTCCGGCAGATGAAGAAGGAGAGCGAAGGCACACCTACCATGAAAGAAATTGCACAGTACGTGCGTGAGGGCGCTATGGCATACCTCAAGCAGCAGTACAAAGTGGTTATCATTGTTTTCGCGGTCCTGGCCGTGCTGTTTGCGGTCCTGGCCTACGGCTTCCACGTCCAGAACCCCTGGGTACCGTTCGCCTTCCTCACGGGCGGTTTCTTCAGCGGCCTTGCTGGCTACATCGGCATGCGCACGGCAACCTTTGCCAGCGCACGTACCGCCAACGCCACAATGAGGTCCCTGAATTCCGGCCTCAAGATAGCCTTCCGCAGTGGCGCCGTGATGGGCCTCACCGTTGTTGGCCTTGGCCTTCTGGACATCGCCATCTGGTGGAGCGTCCTCAAGATCTTCTACGATCCCTCAGACGCACAGAACCTGGTTATCATTACCACCACAATGCTCACATTTGGCATGGGTGCATCCACCCAGGCCCTCTTCGCCCGCGTTGGCGGCGGCATCTACACCAAAGCTGCCGATGTGGGAGCAGACATCGTTGGTAAGGTAGAGCAGGACATCCCCGAGGACGATCCCCGCAACCCCGCCACCATTGCCGATAACGTTGGCGACAACGTAGGCGACGTTGCCGGTATGGGCGCAGACCTCTACGAAAGCTACTGCGGCTCCATCCTTGCCACCATGGCCCTTGGCGCCAGCGCCTTCTTCAACGACGGAACCGCCGTCCAGATGAGGGCCGTGCTGGCTCCCATGATGATTGCCGCAATTGGCGTAGTCCTTTCTATCCTAGGTATTTACGTGGTGCGCACCAAGGAAGGCGCAACGCTCAAGGACCTGCTTGGCTCCCTGAGCCGCGGTACCAACCTGGCGGCCGTTCTCATCGCCGTGCTTTCCTTCGGCGTGTTCTACCTCCTGGGCTTCCCCAACTGGTGGCAGCTGGCCCTGTCGGTGCTCTCCGGCCTCCTTGCCGGCGTGATCATCGGCAAGGTAACGGAGTACTACACTTCGCATTCCTACAAGCCTACCCAGAAGCTTGCTGAAAGCTCCCAGACCGGCCCCGCTACCGTCATTATCAACGGTGTTGGCCTGGGTATGATTTCCACCGCAGTGCCTGTTATCACCATTGCAGTAGCAATCCTCCTGGCCTATGGCTTTGCAACAGGTTTCCACTTCAGCGTGGACACCCTGAGCCTTGGCCTTTACGGCATCTCCATTGCCGCCGTGGGCATGCTTTCCACGCTTGGAATCACCCTTGCCACGGATGCTTACGGCCCCATTGCAGATAACGCCGGCGGCAACGCCCAGATGAGTGAGCTGGATCCTTCAGTACGTGAGAAGACAGATATCCTCGACTCCCTTGGCAACACCACCGCCGCCACCGGAAAGGGCTTTGCAATTGGTTCTGCGGCCCTTACCGCACTGGCTCTGCTGGCATCGTACATAGAGGAAATCAAGATTGGCTTCGGCCACCTTGCCGCAAAGGGCGGGGAACTGGCGGATCAGTTTGCCCAGCTTGCAAAGGGTACCATCGTAGACATCGTCAATTACTACGATATCACCCTCATGAATCCTATGGTGCTGGTGGGCATTTTCATCGGCGCCATGATGGCGTTCCTCTTCTGCGGCCTCACCATGAACGCCGTGGGCCGTGCAGCTGAAAAGATGGTCATAGAGGTACGCCGCCAGTTCCGCGAGATTGCCGGCATCCTTGAAGGAAAACAGCGCCCGGACTACACCAGCTGCGTACGCATCTCCACCAAGGCTGCCCAGCACGAGATGATATTCCCTTCACTCCTTGCCATCATAGTTCCTATGCTGGTTGGCGTGATCCTGGGCCCTGCAGGCGTGATAGGCCTCCTTGCCGGCGGCCTTGGCGCAGGCTTCACCCTGGCCATCTTCCTGGCCAACTCCGGCGGCGCCTGGGACAATGCCAAGAAGTATGTTGAGGAAGGCCACTTCGGCGGCAAGAA
>CAMJJZ010000068.1 GCA_946406275.1 uncultured Bacteroidales bacterium
ATTTGTACTTCGCAGAAATTGGCTTGAGCCAAGCGTATGTCCGAGCAAGGCTCTTTGAGATTTCTCAAAATAGTAGTATCTTTGTAGAATATGGGAAACAAGTCAACCTGGATAGCAATTGTGGCGGCGGCGGTGCTCATTGCCGGGATAGCATTCGCCGTTACGCGCCTGTATGGCACCGGCGGTGCCAAGAAGGCGGACAAGGCCACTCCGGCAGAGTGGGAGATCCTGAGGGCAGTGCCCTCGGATGCCGTTGCCGTAATGGTCTTTGACGGCTCCAGGGCGGCAAAGAAGGTCATCGCAGACTCTACCGGCCTTTTGAAGCCCGTCCTTGCGGCAGACAATCCTGCCCTCATGGGCTATCTGAATCAGTCCGGCAAATATTGCACTGCAGTTGCGCTTATGACCAGCGGCGCTCTTGTTCCCTTGGTAATCACCCAGACCAACAAAGCCGATTCCGCTTCAATTGCAGATCTGGCGCAGGCCGCGGCAAAGGCCGGCCTCAAGACTGCAGTCAAAGAGAATTTCCTCATCGCATCAAGGAGCGAGACATTCTTGGGTTCATCGTCCCGCCATATAGAGGAAGGTTCGTCGGTTCTGGGCGTGCGGAACCTAAAAGAACTCACGCAAAACGTGAAAGGTCCGGCAGTAGCCTTCTTGAACCATTCCCATGCGGGAAAGCTTCTGCAGGTGTATTCCACGCCGTCCGTGCGCAAGCAGTCGGCCTTTGTGAAAGACCTTACTGCATGGAGCGCCTGGAGCGTTCAGGACCTTGAAAAAGACCATATCGTCATAGAGGGAACGGCCCTTAAGGGAGAAGCCGCCGCAAGCTGGTTCGCCGCCTATCAGGGTGCCCCGGCAGAGCAGGTGGAGTTCCCGGAAGCCCTCCCGTACCACGCCTCGGAGGTTATCTCCGTCCCCATAACGGAGAACTTCATCACCAGCCGCAAGGCTTTCGAGGATGGCCGCGGCCGCCTGAGTAAGGTGGAAAAAGCCCTTAAAGATAAGGGAAAACGGGACCTCACCCCGGCGGAGTGGTTCGCCAGCCTCCAGCCCAAAGAGGCTGTGAAGGTAACCTTCTCCGATGAAGGAATAGACCGCAGCGTAATCCTCATCCACAGCGGCAAGGACCTCAAACTGGGAACGGAAAGCTCCAATCCCTACCGCGGCACCATCGGCCTCATACTGGGCGAGTACTTTGCAATAACGGACACCGTCTGTTCACAGGCAGGCTCCAAATGGACCGTCTGGGGAGACGTCCCGGGCATCCGCGCCTTCACCAAGGGGAACTACACCCTCAAGGAAAGGATGGCCGATGCCTCCATCCCCACACCCTCCGGCTTCACCGTATACGCTTCTCTCACGGACAGCCCTCTCACCCTTGACAACCTCTTCTCTGCCAAGGTCGCCGATGCTCTCAAAGCATGGGTAACAGGCAGCGGTTACGCACCCGCAATGGCATCCCTGGACCTTTCCGGGAACATGCCCAAGATGAAGCTGGAAGTGTACAAGCGCGCCCTCAGGGGCACCAAGGTGCAGGTTATGGAAAGGGATACCACCGTGGTGGTTCCCACCGGCCTTTTCCCGGTAATGAACTTCTCTACCGGCCAAACCAACTACCTATATCAGAACAGCCACCTGTCCATATGCCTCAACGATGAAAGCGGAAAAGGCGTCTGGGGCGTCCCGTTCAAGGAAAGCCTCTGCGGCAGGGTCCAGAATATAGACTACTTCGGGAACGGAAAGATCCAGTTCCTCTTCTGCGCCGGCTCAAAGCTCTGGGCAATTGACCGCCTGGGCCATTGGGTGAACGGTTTCCCGGCAGAACTTGGAAAGCAGGTCCTGCTGGGGCCTGACGTGTACGATTTCACCGGCGCCTCCGGCTACACCGTCATGGTCCTCCACAAGGACAACACTTTGGAACGATACAACCTCCACGGCAAACGGCCGGACGGCTGGAAGGGCATCAAGGCTCCGGAGACGGTGAAGAACCTTCCGGAACTCATAGAGGCAGGGGAGAAGCGCTTCTGGGCGGTCCGCACGTCGGTCCGTACCATAATCTATCCCTTCGAGGGAGGAGACCCCGTGGTGAACCCGGAAAGCGGCAAGATGATTAAGCCGGATTCCGCCATCTACCTTAACGGCAAGAGCATCAAGGCGGAATGCTACGACGGCAAAACACGTGAATTTAAACTGTACTAAACCGAAAATATGGAATTTAAGTCTGTCAATAAAATTCTTCAGAAGAGTTTTATAGATAACTGGGACCGCCCGGCCCTCACAAACTACCAGGGTATGACCCTGGCCTACAGGGAAGTGGCCCACAGGATCGAAGCCCTGCACATAGCATTTGAGCAGTGCGGTCTGCAGAAAGGGGACAAAGTGGCCATCTGCGCCCGCAACCAGGCCAACTGGGGCGTGAGCTTCCTGGCAGCAATCACTTACGGTGCCGTTGCCGTCCCCATCCTGCATGAGTTCAAGCCCGGTAACATCCACTACCTGGTTAACCATTCGGAAGCAAAGGTCCTCTTTGTTGACGATGTCATCTGGGAAGGCATAATCCCGGAGGAGATGCCGGACCTCCAGGTTATCGTCCAGATAAACACCTTCAAGTTCTACTATGCCGCCACGGAAGAGCTCTACAGCATCCGTGAGCATCTGAACGAGGAGTTCGGAAAGCGGTACCCCAACGATTTCAGCCCGGAAGACCTCAATTACTACGAGGACTCCGCCGAAGAGCTTGCAATCATCAACTACACCTCCGGAACTTCCGGCTTCTCAAAGGGAGTAATGCTGCCTTACAGGGCTCTGTACTCCAATATTGAGTTCGCCGCAAAGGATGCCTGCCCCATGCTTAAGGCCGGCATGAACGTGGTGTCCATGCTGCCCACGGCCCACATGTACGGCATGATGTTCGAGTTCCTCTTCGAGATGACGATAGGCATGCACGTTCACTTCCTGTCTCGCGTCCCCAGCCCCAAGATTATCATGAAGGCCTTCGGGGAAATCCATCCGGACATCATCATCGCCGTGCCGCTGGTCATGGAGAAGGTATACAAGACCAAGCTCAAACCGCTTATCCACAAGACGCGTTTCTACCGCCGCATTCCGGTGCTGGGTCCTTCCATCGAGAAGAAGTTCTGCACGGAGCTCACCAACAGCTTCGGCGGTCAGTTCGAGGAGGTCATCCTTGGTGGCGCCGCCTTCAACCCGGAGGTGGAGAAGTTCCTGCACAAGATTGGCTTCCACTACACCGTGGGTTACGGCATGACGGAGTGCGCGCCTATCATAGGCTACGCCCATTGGGACAAGGTAAAGGTTGGTTCCGCCGGCCGCGCCGCCCTGAATATGGAAATCAGAATAGATTCCCCGGATCCGCAGAACATCCCCGGAGAGGTCCAGATAAAGGGCCCCAACGTGTGCCTTGGCTATTACAAGAACCCTGAGGCCACCCGCGAGGCCTTCACCAAGGACGGCTGGTTCTGCACAGGCGACATGGGCATCCTGGATTCCGACGGCTACCTCTTCCTCCGCGGCCGCTCCAAGTGCATGGTGCTTGGTCCTTCCGGCCAGAACATCTATCCGGAAGAGCTTGAGGCCGTGATCAACACCTTCAGCTATGTGGTGGACTCCCTGGTCATCGAGGACGAGGGCGCCCTCACCGCTCTTGTTTATCCGGATTACCACCAGGGAGAGCTTGACGGAATGTCCCTGGAGGAGTTCAAAAAGCACGTCACAGGCTTCCTGTCCGCCATTAACCAGGAACTTCCCGGCTACGCCCAGATAAAGAAGATAGAGCTCATGTCCGAGGACTTCGAGCGCACTCCCAAGAAGAGCATCAAACGTTATCTTTACCAGAGAGGATGAGCAGCAAATTCGACCACAGCTATCTCCAGATGGCAGAAATATGGGCCCAGAACTCCTACTGCAAGCGCAGGAAGGTAGGCGCCCTCATCGTAAAGGACAAGATGATTATCAGCGACGGCTACAACGGCACGCCCTCCGGCTTCGAGAACATCTGCGAGGACGAAGACGGCGTAACCAAGCCGTACGTCCTGCATGCGGAGGCCAACGCCATCACCAAGGTGGCGAAGTCCGGCAACAGCAGCGCAGGCGCAACGCTCTATGTCACGGCTTCCCCGTGCATGGAGTGCTCTAAGCTCATAATCCAGTCCGGCATTACCCGCGTGGTGTACAGGGACGCCTACCGTCTCATGGACGGCATAGAGCTCCTGAAGCGTGCCGGAATTGAAGTGGAACAGTCAGAATAATGAAGCAGAGCACCCGGCAGATTCTCCAGATAGTGCTTGGCGTTGTTATTGGCGCCATGCTCACCCTCACTGTGGTCAAATACCGTGATTCGCGGCACTTGGTCTCCACCCGCTACGGCGGCAAGTGGGCCAAACTGAACCTGGTCCTTGACCTTCTGGAGAAGAATTACGTAGATTCCATCAAGGTGACCGAACTCTCGGATGCCACCATCTCCGCGGCCCTGGCGTCGCTGGATCCTCACTCCGTGTATCTTCCCCCCGTGGAGCTGTCGGACTCCGAGGAGCAGCTTGCCGGCAACTTCGAAGGCATAGGCATCCAGTTCAACGTCCCCGCGGATACGGCTATCGTCCTGGAAGTAATTGCCGGAGGCCCGTCGGAAAAGGCCGGCCTGCTCAAGGGAGACCGCATCGTCAAAGTGGATGACCGCATAATTGCAGGCGTCAAGTTCCCCCAGGACAGCATGGTCCGCCTCATGAAAGGCCCGTCCGGCACAAAGGTAACCATCACCGTACGCCGCTCCGGGGAAGAGATTCCCTTCGAGATTACCCGCGGAAAAATTCCCGTCCACAGCGTTGACGCATACTTCATGCTCAATGATACGGTTGGCTACATGAGGGTAGGGAAGTTCTCCCGCACCACATACAAGGAAACCCACGATGCCACGGCTGAGCTTGCCCAGAAGGGCATGAAGCACCTTGTCATGGACCTACGGGCCAACTCCGGCGGCTACATGGACCAGGCCCTCCTCATGTGCAACGATTTCCTTGCCGCAGGTGACACCATCGTCTATATAGAAGGCCTCCACCGTTCCCGCGAGGTATTCCGTGCCGATGGCCGCGGCTCCTTCCTGGACATGGGCATATCGGTCCTGATAGGGGAGAGCACCGCCAGTGCCAGCGAAATCTTCGCCGGCGCCATCCAGGACAACGACCGCGGTACCATAGTGGGCCGCCGTTCCTTCGGCAAAGGCCTGGTGCAGGAACCCTTCTTCTTCTCCGACAAATCCGGCGTCCGCCTCACCGTGGCCCGCTACTATACCCCCTCCGGCCGCTGCATCCAGAAGCCATATTCTCAGGACGATGACTACAGCTACGACATCTACCGCCGCTACGCCGACGGCGAAGTTTTCTCCGCGGACAGCGTCCGCCTGGACAAATCCGACGTCCACCATACCCGCGGAGGCCGCACGGTCTATGGCGGAGGCGGCATAATGCCCGACGTATTCGTTCCCATGGACACCACCACAACCACGCTGTTCTACCGCCAGTGCTCCCGCAAGGCCACCAGCATGCGTTTTGCCGCCGCCATGTTCGACAAATACGGCTCACGCCTCGCCTCTATAGATTCCTTCGCGGCCATGGACAAATTCCTGGTCCAGGAGAATATCGCCAGGCAGTTCGTCCGCTTTGCCATGGACAAAGACAAGATCAAGTGCACGGAAGCCGAATGGGCCGCCTCCCGTTCCTACATGGAGCCCGAGGTCTTCGCCCTCGTTGCCCGCTA
>CAMJJZ010000069.1 GCA_946406275.1 uncultured Bacteroidales bacterium
ATTTCCAGGCCCTTTTGCGCTGGGGCTATCTGGATAAGGATGTCGCCGGATTCAAGCGTTCCGGCACTTGCTTCTTTCATGCTTGATGTGCAGGTCTTAAAAGGTCTAAAACTACTTTAACGGGATTAAAAGTATCGATGGGGACTTCGACAAAAAGGGTGTTCCAGTTGCTCATGGCGCCGTTCCAGAGGCCCGGGAGTTCCAGGGCCTTGAGGGTGCGGCCTTCATAGCTCTTGGAGCTTATGAAGCCGGCCTCCGGGTCTACATAATCCGGAAGGTTGAAATGCTTGCCGTTGTAATCTTCAAGGCAGCAGACAAGGTCTACGGGATTGAAGTGGGTGGCGTGGGACATGGCTTCCATAGCGCCGGCATCCGCAGTATTGATCTGGACGCTTTCCAGGATCTGGAGGCTGGTGCAGCCGTCCTTGCCGGCAATGATGTAGGGACCGCCGCCGGGCTCGCCCTCGTTACGCACCATTCCACACACGCGTACGGGACGATTCAGCTTGGCGCGGAGCATTTCCATGCGCTCTTCCTCGCTGTGGGCAAGGGGCATCTGGACGCAGAGGGTCTTGTCCAGGAAGTTCTCTATCTCATTGCAAAGCTGCACGGAAGGCTCCCTGTCAAGACGGTTCAGATAACCGAAGATCTTGTCCCTGAGCTGAAGGGCCACGCCCATGAGTACCTGCTTGTACTCTGCAGTGACGGGAAGGAGCTTCTCATGAGCCACATTGTCTATGTTCTTGATGGACACCAGCTCTTCCTTGACCTTGTTAAGGTTGTGGATGAGGGCGCCGTGACCGGCGGGACGGAACAGCAGGGAGCCGTCTTCCTTGCGGAAAGGCTTGTTCTCCTCATCTACCGCAATGGTGTCCGTGGCCTTGTCCTGATAGGTGAAATCTATCTTGTAGCGTACTCCGTAGCGTTTTTCGTACTCCGGAAGGACCTCCGCCACGGCATTCTTGAAGAGCTCGGTATGCTCCGGGGAGATGGTGACGGTAAGGTTGCAGGTGCCGTCCGAATTGCGCATGTATTTCTGCGCCTCCACAAGGTGCTCCGCAATGGCCGTACGGACCTCCGTGGGATACCTGTGGAACTTGAGGACGCCCTTGGGCTTGGAGCCGTAGGCAAGGCCGGGTTCCTTGAGAAGCGTCTGAAGGGTTTTCTGCCTATACTCTGCGCTGTCCTGAGGCTCTCCGAACAGTTCCGGGGTGTAGAAGGCGAAGTCCTTGATGCGGGCGGCCAGCTTTGCGCCGGGGGCATCGGCAGGAAGGTCTTCACCGGACTCCAGCTTGGAAAGACCGCCGAACATGTCCTTGAACATGCGGGAAGCGGCTCCGGATGCGGGGACGAACTTGCACTTGCCGTCCACGCGGGCGGTCTTGCAATAATCCACGGCCTCTTTCACCTTTTCTGGAGAAAGTACCATTATACCTCTTTCCGGCGTTGCAGGGCCTACTATTTTCATCCAGGGGAAACCGCTGCGGAAGCAGTCTACCTGGCGGGCAACCTCGCGGACGGTGGTGCCGCGTGCCTCAATCTGATTGGTGTCTTTCTGGTTGAACATATAGTGGTTAGTTATGTAAAATTCTCTGCGGTAATTGTACTCGCTGCGGAGTTTCTCGAAGCTGTCCGGGGAGCTGCGGAATAGGAAATCGTCCGTGAAAATGGGGTAATTGTACTGAAGTACGGCGGCTATTTCCCCCTGAGTTTTGCCGGAAAGGTCTATGGCCACGGGCTTCAGGGCTTCCTCCTCCGTGACGGGACAGAAACTGTACAGAGCCTCCCATCCGAAATGCCTTGCAATGGCCTGCACGGCCATTGCAGTGCCGTTCTGCTTTCCCTGATAGGAATAACCGGCTATGTGGGGCGTGGCTATGTCACAGGCGTCTATGAGGAGCGGATTAGGATTGGGTTCCCCGCACCAGGTGTCCAGGATAAGGGCCCCAAGCTTGGGACGGGCCCTCAGGAGAGCCTGTTCGTCCACTATTTCTCCCCTGGCGGCGTTGATGAAGAAGGCGCCGGTTTTCATCTGGGCGAAGAAAGAGTCCCCTGCCATTCCGCGGGTGGTTGAGTCCAGAGGAACGTGCATTGTGACGATGTCCGACTCCGGGAGAAGCTCTTCCAGAGAGACGAAGCCCTCCGGGCCTTCAGCTTCAGCACGCGGAGGATCGCACCTGAGCACCCTGAAGCCCAGCTCCAGGGCGTTTTTCTCAACGATGGAGCCCACGTTGCCAACACCCACGATGCCTATGGTGGCGCCGTCCAGGCGGATTGCCCTGCGGGAAGCCACGCCGTAGAGGGCGGACAGCACGTAGTCTGCCACTCCCCCGGCGTTGCAGCCCTCCGCGTTCTTCACTTCAATGCCGTGCTCTGCACACCATGGTAGGTCTATATGGTCAGTGCCTATGGTTGCGCTTGCAATCATCTGCACCCTGGAGCCTTCCAGGGTTTCTGCATTGCAACGCGTTCTGGTACGGATTATTATAGCGTCCGCATCCCTCATGGCCTCCTTGTCTATGGAGCGGCCGTCAAGATAGACGACCTCCGCATAGGGCTCGAAGACTCCTTTGAGAAAAGGGATATTGGTATCGGCGACTATTTTCATGGTCAGGTTTTAGCGTCTACAAATATAATAATAATTAATGATTCACGCCATACCCGAACAGGGCAAAATCGCCTTTGAGAGGATCGTCCGGAAACACTTCCGCCAGGGCTGCCGTGAGGCGGCGTGCGGCGGCCATGGAAGTGCAGCGGGACTTTATGAGGCCGAGGTTCTCCGCCTCCGTAAGCACATGAGTATCAAGCGGCATAATAAGTGAACGCTTGTCAATCCTATCGGCCCAAAGACCAAGGTCCACGGGGGAACCGTCCCGCACCATCCAGCGCATGAACATGCACAGCCTCTTGCAGGAGGACGACGTGTCCTTTGGGACGATTACCGACAGCCCGCGGGCGGAGAAATACCCGCAGAAGGCATCCAGGGCCTTAAGAGTATCTCCGGAAGGCACAAAACCGCCTATGGAGCCATACTCCCGGACAATCTCCCGGCAGGCATCCAAAAACGCCCTCATGAGGCCCTTGTTGTAGAGCCTGTAATAGCAGGACTTGTCTCCGGCCTCAAGCACGGATGCATACGCCCCTTCCCTAACCCATTCAAAAGGCTCTCCCTGGGCATTGTCCAGCAGCCACTGAATCTTTGGAAGGAACTGCGAACGTGCGCCATAGCTAAGTGCCATGGCAAGGAAAGCCATCATCTCCTGATTCAGTTCCCCTGATACCTGGTGCATGAACCAGGATGGGTCTCCTTCTATGAAGGATGCGGTTTCATAACGCTCTGCGTAAGTACGCAGGAGCTCGGCTGTGGAGGAATCTATCATTTGCAGGAAACAAACTGATAATCAATATTCTGCCCCATGTCAAAGGTCATGTACGAGGCATTGGACGTACCGTCCTTTATCTGGTCAAGGGTAATATAAGTGACTCCGTCATAGACGGAAACGTCATGGAAATGGTCGTGCCCGGAAAGGACATACTCAACGGAATTCTTCGAGAACAGCGCCGTGAGCCTATAAGTCTCCTCCAGCGTGAAATTGGTTGAAGGGAACTGCGAAATATCCGTCCTGAACATGTTGGTATGGACGCACACTATGCAGTGGCGGCAGCCGGGACGCTGGCTCCCCAGCACATCTTCAAGCCATGTAAGCTGCTTCTCCCCCAGCGTTCCGTTGGCGGAATCCAGCATAATGTAGATATCCTTTGCGGATGGCGTCTGTACAAAGAAATAATATGTGGAACTGTGGAAGAGGTCTTTCCACTGCTCCCATCCGCCGTAGAAGATATCGTGATTGCCGGCGATGATGAATCCGGGATCGTTACCGGCGGCATTCATCGTCTCCGCCACCCATTCCATGTGGTCTTTTCCAAAGAGAAGGTCCCCCAGGACCAGGTAGAATGAGGATTTTTCATCGACCTTCTCCTTCTCTACCATCTGCTGGAAGTTTGCGGGACGATCGTCCTCTATATGTATGTCCGAGCAGGCGTAGAAGCGGTAAGCGTCCGCGGGTACGGTAACGGTTGTGACTCCGGCGCCTTCGTTCCAGCCAAGGGATTCCGCCACGCGGGTGTTCACGTCATCGGCATACGGGAAAAGCATGTTCTTTATCTCCAGCTTTTCGCAGGAGAAACAAAGCGCAACCGCCAATATGAGAAATGCCTTCCTTACCATTTTATTACCGTTCCAACCCTGAACTGGCGGTCATACCTGACGCTTGTGAGGTCGAAGATTCCGCTGTTGTGTTCACGGAAACTGAGATATACAAGGTATCTGTCGTTTATCCTGTAGCGGAGTTTCACCGTGAGCATGGGACAGTAGAAGCGCTCCGCAGTGAACATGTCAAGTGTGGCGATGGATCCACCCACATTGAAACGTTTCTCCGTGTTGAGCGCCCAGAAACTCACGCTGTATGCAAAGTTAAGGGGTTCCGATATGGTTCCCTTTCCTTTGAAAGGCTTAATCCACTTGAAGAAAGTACCCGCCTTCACCTCAACCTGATCCTTCCATCTCCATAGTCCCAGAACACCCAGGTTGCGTTCCTTGAAGTCATATTCCTTGCTGCGCTGCCCAATGAAAAAACCTTCCAGCCCGAATGAATCGTTGAAATAGTACTTTGTGCCAAACTCCGTGGCGGTAAGGTTGCTCTGGAGACGGAGTCCTCCCCTGAGGTCAAGGCGTCCGCGCATGAGCCAGCTCACCATTGTGGCATCGTCCTCATACAAGCCAAAGCTGCGGTTATAGCCTATGGCGAGGGACTCGTCCACCCTTATCTGGGCGGAAGCCACGGTGCCAAGCAGAAGTGCCGTCAGTATGAAAAGCAGCCTTCTCACCCCAGATGCTCTATCAGTATTTTAATGCCGATACCTATAAGGATAATACCTCCCAGGAGCTCCGGACGCAGCTTCTTCACCACGGCTTCCCCGAACTTCACACCTACTGTAAAGCCAAGGAGGCTCATAATGAATGATACTATACCGATTACAACCACCGGAACTGCAATGGACGCCAGGGTCTGGTACCCGGTACATGCGTAGCTGATACCTACAGCCAGGGCGTCAATGCTGGTTGCAACAGCAAGCAGAAGCTGCGTGCGGAGGTTTCTGGGATTCATACTCTTGTCTTCCTCGGCCTTGAAGGAATCGGCAATCATCTTGCCGCCTATGATGGCCAGCATGCCGAATGCTATCCAGTGGTCCACGGCCTCCAGATAACGGCTGAAGCTGCTGGTGAGCGCCCAACCTATGAGGGGCATAAGCCCCTGGAACAGGCCGAACAGAAGGGCTATGGGCAGCATCACACGGCCTTCGAAACGACGTATGATTACGCCGCATACGGCCGACACCGCGAAGCAGTCCATGGCAAGGGCCAGCGCTATGAGGAGTGTATCGAGCATAAATACCGTATTGCAAGTGAACACAAGGTAAAGCCGAAAGCCGCCGTTACGGCCACCGTGGTGCCGTTTGTGCGGGTTTCACAGGTTCCCTTGTTCTCAAGGAGCTCCGGGGACCATACCACTTTGAATGGCTTCTCCGGAAGCACCTTTCCCTGGCGGATGCGCTTGCGGAGCATACGCGCCAGAGGATCTTCCCGCACGTCCCAGAAGTCCGTCACCCTTATCTGGGTGGGGTCAACCTTGAGGGCCGCTCCCATGGA
>CAMJJZ010000070.1 GCA_946406275.1 uncultured Bacteroidales bacterium
TCCTTGTCATGAGCACCTTCGCCCTCTCCCTCCTCATGGGCCTTGGCTTCTGCCTGTTCCTATTATAAGATACCATGAAAAAGATTTTCCTTATCGCTGCTGCAGTGGTTCTTGCTGCGAGTTGTTCAAAGAAGCAGGAAATCGGCATTTATAAACTCTCCAACGCAAACGGCATGGAGGTTACGATAACCAACTTCGGCGGGCGTATAACCTCCATCCTTGTCCCGGACCGTGACGGCCAGTTGAAGGACGTGGTCCTTGGCTTTGACAAGGTTGAGGACTATTACCCGGAGAACAACCAGACTGACTTCGGCGCAGCCATCGGCCGTTATGCCAACCGCATAAACCAGGGCCGGATGACCATAGACGGAGTGGAGTACCAGCTGCCGCAGAACAACTTCGGCCACTGCCTCCACGGCGGCCCCACCGGCTGGCAGTATCAGGAGTACAAGGTGGTTGAGGCCGATGCCTCCCATATCAAGCTCCTCCGCGAATCCCCGGACGGGGACAACAGCTTCCCCGGCAACGTCAAGGCCTGGGTGACCTACACCCTCACCGCGGACAACGCCATAGACATTGCCTACGAGGCCGTTACGGACGCCCCCACGGTGATAAACATGACCAACCACTCCTACTTCAACCTTTCCGGAGACCCCACCAGGACCATCCTGGACCATGTCCTCTACATCAACGCCGCAAACTTCACCCCCACTGACGATACTTTCATGACCACCGGTGACATCGTTCCCGTGGCAGGTACGCCCTTCGACTTCACCACGCCCAAGCCCATCGGCCAGGACATAGAGGCCGATTGTGAGCAGATCCGCGGTGGCAAGGGCTACGACCACAACTGGTGCCTGGACACCGCCGGAGACCTTTCCCAGGTGGCCTGTGAGCTGTATTGCCCGGAAACCGGTATCGACCTGAAGGTCTATACGGACGAGCCCGGCGTACAGGTGTACACCGGCAATTTCCTTGACGGAACGGTAACGGGAAAGGGCGGCGTGGTGTATAACCACCGCACTGCCGTGTGCCTGGAGACCCAGCACTATCCGGATTCTCCAAATAAAACACAGTGGCCGTCAGTAGTTCTCCGTCCTGGAGAAACCTACCGCAGCCACTGCGTATTCGCTTTCAGCGTGAAGTAATTACTGCTCCTTCTGGAGCTTTCTGCCGGGGCCGTGACCGCCGGGCATTCCGCCCTTGCCAAGCTTGCCAATCTGGTTGTGACGGAAGCGCTCCTCCGTGAGAACCAGCTTTGCAACTTTGTCCTTGGGCAGGACCTTGGAGTACTTCTTCACGGAGTCGTTCTCGAGCTCCGCGATCTTCTTCCTGGCATTCACGTACTTGTCCAGTTTCTTGTCCTGGTCCTTGTTGTTCTGGATGCTCTCTTCCAGTTCCTTCATTGCCTCAAAGGACTCCTTGTAGGCTTCGCGGCGCTGGGCCTGGACGTCATTGTAGACGGGCCAGAACTTCTGGGCCTCACTCTCCGTGAGATTGAGCTCGGAGGTGATGAAGGCTACCTGTTCCGCGCGAACTCTTTCGCGCCAGGCGTCGTCGTTACCTTTCTTCTGGTCCTTGTTCACATCCTGGGCCAGGGCGGCCACGCTCATGAGCGCGGCAAGCGCAAATACACTAATAATTTTCTTCATAACTAACCAATTCTTCTAGAGTCAAACCATCGTTGACCAGGTAACTCACTATATCTTCCTCCGACAGGGCGTCTTCTCTCCACTGGTACGTGGCGCCGTCCGGATCCATAGACTGTGCCAGGTAGGAGACGTATGCCCACTCTGCGGAAGTTTCTTCCTCCTGCACCACGGTGGTCTTGCGGAGGATGAAGGTGCCGGCCAGGGCCAGTACCGCAAGGGATGCGGCATAGGCGAAATACGGGGCCAGGTGCACTTTGCGGGAATTCTGCTCCTCCGGGATGGAGAGCAGCCTGTCCTGCAAATTTGCGAAGTACCCGTCCGGGACCTTTATGTCAGTGTGCTTGGTCATAACTGCTTACTTTGACAATTCATCGGCCTTAAGGTTTAATGCGCCCTCCACTTTTTCACGCGCCAGGTGGTACGATGCCTTTAGCGCGCCCACGCTTGTGCCCGTGATTTCCGATATTTCTTCGTACGGGAGTTCGTCCCACCAGCGCATTATGAATACCTGGCGCTGCTTCTCCGGAAGGCGGGCAACTGCCTTGGCGAATTCCCTCTCCGCGGCGGTGCCGTCGAAGAATGGATCGGCCATGACCCTGCGTTCCATTTCCGTATCGATGCTGGAGAGCCGGAGGGTGGCGCGTACTTTTTCCCTTCTCAGGAAGTTGAGGGTTTCGTTGGTGGCTATGCGCCATACCCAGGTACCAAGCTGCGCCTCCCCCCGGTAAGAGGGAAGCGCAGTCCATACCTTTAGGAAAATCTCTTGCAGGAGGTCGTCGGCGTCTTCATGGGAGTTTACCATGCGGCGCACGTGCCAGTACAGCTTCTCGCTGTTTTCCCTGACTATTTTTTCAAAAACCTCCCGTGCGTTTTCCATTTACTTTTTGGCGATGGCCTTCTTTGCCGCCTCGGCAATATGCTGGGCGTCCAGGCCGTACGCGGCCATTAATGCAGAAGGCGTGCCAGACTGGCCGAACTTGTCTTCTCCGTTCACGAAAACAAGCGGGCGGGGGAGATTGGCGGCAAGCACTCCTGCCACTGCCTCTCCAAGGCCGCCGGCGTGGTTGTGCTCCTCTGCCACCACGGCGCAGCCGGTCTTGCGGAGGCTGTCCAGGATTGCCTTTTCATCAAGGGGCTTGATGGTGGCAATGTCCAGGACCTCGGCGCTTATGCCCTCTGCCTCAAGCGCTTCCGCTGCCAGGAGGCTTTCCCACACGGTGTGGCCGGTGGCGATGAGGGTAACGTCCTTTCCGGGGTTCATGACGATGGCCTTGCCAATCACGAATTCCTCATCCTCAGGGGTGAAGTTGGGAACGGAAGGACGGCCGAAACGGAGATACACGGGGCCGTTGTATTTTGCGGCGGCAATGGTTGCCTGCACGGTCTGGTTGAAGTCGCAGGGGTTCAGCACCACCATTCCGGGAAGGGCGCGCATAAGGGCGATGTCCTCCATTGTCTGGTGCGTTGCGCCGTCTTCTCCCAGGGTAATTCCCGCATGGGACGATGCAATCTTGACGTTGGTGCAGCCGTAGGCCACTTCCTGGCGGATCTGGTCATATACGCGGCCGGTTACGAACTCTGCGAAGGAGCCTATGAAAGGGATCTTGCCGGTGATGGCAAGGCCTGCGGCGGCGCCAACCATGTTGGCCTCTGCAATGCCGCACTGGATGAACCTTTCCGGGAATTCCGCGGCAAAGGCGTCCATCTTGAGGGAGCCCTTGAGGTCTGCCGTAAGGGCCACTACGTTGGGATTGGCCTGTCCGGCCTTGAGAAGACCCACGCCAAAACCGCTGCGGGTGTCTTTCTTGCCTGTGTCGATATATTTTTTCATATACTTTCTTTTTTGAGATTCCCGGGACAAGCCCGAGAATGACGGTTAGAAGTCTCCCAGGGGGGTGGTGCCAAGTTGGTTGAGGGCGTCTTCAAGCTGTTCGGGCTTGGGGACGGAGCCGTGCCATTTGTGGGTGCCGGCCATGAAGTCCACGCCGTGGCCCATGTCGCTCTTAAAGAGGATCATGGTGGGCTGGCCGCTGCCAAGGCCAGCCTTTGCAAGGTTGAAGGCCTGGTCTATGGACTCGAAGTCGTGACCATCGGCCACAATTACTCTCCAGCCCCAGGCTTCCCATTTGGCGGCGAGGTCTCCCTCTCCGGCAACGGACGCTACGGGACCGTCTATCTGCTGGCCGTTCCAGTCCGTAAAGGCAATGAGGTTGTCCAGCTTGTGGTGTACGGCGAACATGCCGGCTTCCCAAATCTGACCTTCCTCGCTTTCACCGTCTCCGCAGAGGCAGAAGACGAAGTTGTTTTCCTTGTCCAGCTTCTTGCCCAGGGCTATGCCTGCGGCGGCGGAGAGGCCCTGGCCCAGGGAACCTGATGCCTGGAACACTCCGGGAAGCTGTTTGCGCACTGAAGGGTGGCCCTGAAGGCGGGTTCCCATCTGGCGGAATGTTGCGAGCTCGCTTACCGGGAAGTAACCGGCGCGGGCAAGGGTGGAGTAATAGACGGGGGTGAGGTGACCGGCGGAAAGGATGAATGCATCCTGACCTTTGGCGTCACGCGTCCAGGTGGCGGGGTTCTGGTTCATGTGGTTGAAATACAGGGAAACCAGGATGTCCGTAGAGGACATTGAGCCGCCCGGATGGCCGGATTTTGCCATGCACACCATGCGCAGGATATCCCTGCGAACCTGGGTGGAAATGGCCTTGAGTTGATCTTTTGTTTGCATATGAAGATATGTGATTGTTCGTATTCACAAATGTAGTCATTATTTGGCTATATTCCAAACCTGCTTTTTTAATGGGTAATGCTTGGATTTTCAGGATATTATGTCTATCTTGTGCCCAAATAACCAATCGAAAAGCAATGAAAAAAGCATTTTTGACCATCCTCAGCGTTGCAGCGGCCCTTATGTGTGCCGTCTCCTGCGACGACATTATGGAAATGGTGGGCGACCTGGGAGGCGAAAACGGTGGCACTGAGATTACCAGTTTCTCCGTCACTCCTGCCAAGCTTACCATCAAAGCAGAAGGCGGGGAAGCCACCATCGCTTTCACCGCTCCCGATGTCTGGGGCGCTACCTGCTCTCAGGACTGGATTACTATCAACCCCTCTGCCGGCAAGAGCGGAGAGACCATAGTCACTATTGCCGCCGCAGCTAACGAAACCGATAAGGAACGTTCGGCAGACGTGGTGGTAGAGTCCGCCAAGTTCCGCGCAAGCGTACAGGTAACCCAGGCCGCCGGTGAAGGAACCGGCCCTGTTGTTCCTCCTACAGACTCAACGGATACCAATGTCAAATGGTATGTCTGCGGCAACTTTGTTGAATGGCAGGCAGACAAAGCCATGGAGATGCACCCTGAAGGTAACGGAATCTTCACTCTGGGTATAGATGTTCCTACCTACGCAGAGTTCAAGTTCATTCAGGACAAGAGCTGGGAAGTCAACCTTGGTGCAACCACAAAGGGCGATGTAGGTGACAACAATTCTCCCGCCATAAAGGCAGAAGAGGTGGTGAACCTGGTTGAAGGCGGTTACAACCTCTACTTTGAGAACGGCGGTACCATTAGCATCATCCTGGATGTGAATGCCAAGACGGCTGTTATCAAGGGCGGCAACACTAATCCTCCGGAACCCCCTCAGGAAGATGTCTGGAGCCTCATCGGTACAATTAACGGCACCAACTGGGACACCGACTTTGACATGGATAACGGCGGAGACTTCTACCACGCTCGCTTGTATTATGAAGACGGTCAGGAGTTTAAGATTCGCGCCAACCATAGCTGGGACGGCCTTGAATACGGTTACGGTCCCATCATTTTCCCTGAACCTAACGTACTCACTGCCGTGGCCAAGGGTCCCAACATGACCCTGCCTTGGACAGGATGGTGGGATGTATACATCACTCCTTCCAGAGAAGAGATCCAGTTCTATCCCGCCGAAGACATGAACTGGGAGTACTTCCGTAATCCTGACGGCTCCGTAGCGGAGATAACATTCTCATCGGCAATGTTGGAAACTGCAGTTCCCGGTAAGATCAAGTACTATGAGGTAAA
>CAMJJZ010000071.1 GCA_946406275.1 uncultured Bacteroidales bacterium
GGGATGACGTGCGGCACTTCTGTTCCAGGTTTGAGCTGGACGGAATCACTTTCCGCAAGCCGGACGAGTACCTCTTCTCCTTCAACAGCCCGTTGGGGGCGTGCCCCGTTTGCGGCGGCCTGGGAAAGATTGTGGGAATAAGCGAGGACCTGGTGGTTCCGGACAAGACCAAAAGCATCTACGACGGAGCCATCGCCTGCTGGAGAGGGGACAAGATGGGCTGGTTCAAGGACCAGCTCATAAGGAATGCGGAAAGGTTCGGCATTCCCATCTTTGAGCCTTACTGCAAGCTCACGGCGGAGCAGAAGCACATTATATGGACGTATGAGGGTGATTATGAGAAGCCGGACGATTTCTGCGGCATAAACCAGTTCTTCAAGTGGGTGGAGAGCAACCGCTACAAGATACAGTACAAGTATATGCTAAGCCGCTACAGCGGTCGCACAACCTGCTCTTCCTGCGGCGGCAGCCGCCTCCGCAAGGAGGCCCTGTACGTGAAGGTGGCCGGAAAGACCATACACGATCTGCTTTCCATGACCGTTGAGGAACTCCTTGTCTTCTTTGACAAGGCTGCCCTTTCGGACCAGGAAAAGACCATAGCCGGCAAGGCCATAGAGGAAATCCAGTATCGTCTCCAATGCATAAAGGACGTGGGCCTTGGCTACCTCACGCTTAGCCGTACCATGAATACTCTCTCCGGCGGCGAAAGCCAGAGGGTGAACCTTGTGACGGCGCTGGGAAGCTCCCTGGTGGGTTCCATGTACATTCTGGACGAGCCCTCCATAGGCCTGCATCCCAGGGATACGGACAGGCTCATAGCTGTGCTCCGGAGGCTAAGGGACATCGGCAATACCGTGGTTGTGGTGGAGCACGATCCGGAGATTATCCGTGCGGCGGACTGCCTCATAGACCTTGGCCCCAAGGCCGGCGTGAACGGCGGAGAGGTGGTGTTCCAGGGCGTCGTGGGGAAAGAGACCCCGGAGGAGACGGAACGCTCTCTCACCCTTCAGTACCTCAAGGGAATCCGGAAGCCTTTCACCCGCGAGAAGTACCCCTGGCGCTATTCCATTACGGTTAAGGGCGCTATGCAGAACAACCTCAAGGATATAGACGTTACCTTCCCGCTGAACGCCTTCACAGTGGTGAGCGGGGTGTCCGGCAGCGGAAAATCGTCCCTGGTGGGCGATATCCTTTACCCTGCGCTTCACAGGCGCATAAACGAGACGGGGGACCTCCCGGGCACCTTCAAAGGCCTGGAAGGGGACCTTTCCCGCGTGAACAGGGTGGAGTACGTGGACCAGAACCCCATAGGCAAGAGCTCCCGCTCTAACGCCGTCACGTATCTGAAGGTATGGGACGATATCCGCAAGCTCCTGAGCGAGCAGCAGTTCGCCCGTATCAACGGCTTCACGCCAAGCTACTTCTCCTTCAACCAGGAAGGCGGCCGGTGCCCGGAATGCCAGGGAGACGGCTTTGTGAAGATTGGCATGCAGTTCATGGCCGATGTTACCATGGTCTGCGACTCCTGCGGCGGCAAGCGCTTCAAACCGGAAATCCTGGAGGTGCGTTACCAGGGGAAGAACGTGGACGATATCCTGAACATGAGCGTTGACGAGGCTATCGGCTTCTTCGGGTCTCAGAAGGAAGATGCCGCCAAGGAGATTGCCCATAAGCTGCAACCGCTTGTGGACGTGGGACTTGGATACATCAAGCTGGGCCAGAGCTCCAGCACCCTCTCCGGCGGTGAGAGCCAGCGCATCAAGCTGGCGTACTTCCTGTCGCTCACTGAAGGCGGCCCCCGGAAGGAGAGCATTATGTTCATCTTTGACGAGCCCACCACCGGCCTTCATTTTTACGACGTGGAGAAGCTCCTGAAGGCCTTTGACGTGCTTATCTCCAAGGGCCATACGGTCATCGTGGTGGAGCACAATCTGGATGTGATACGGAGTGCAGACTGGGTCATAGACCTTGGTCCTGACGCCGGAGACAGGGGAGGAGAAGTGGTGTTCGCAGGCACGCCGGAAGACCTAGCCGCAAAAGGCAATACATTCACCGCCAAATATTTGAGATAGATGGATGCAGTAATAACATACGTAAACGGAGCTGACCCTCAGTGGCAGGCATTGTACGCATCGTTCTCCGGAGCGGAGCCTTCCAAGCGCTTCCGCGACTGGGGCATGCTGCCGCTCCAGATCCGCGCCATACGCAAGCACCTTCCGTTCATAGAAAAGATATATCTGGTGGTGGCCCTGCCGTCGCAGGTGCCCGCCGGGCTTCCTGAAGACGTTGAGGTGGTGCTCCACAAGGACATCATTCCCAGGGAGTTCATGCCCACTTTCAACAGCGCGGCAATAGAGATGTTCCTCCATAGGATTCCCGGGCTGGACAACCAGTTCATCTACATCAATGACGACTGCATCCCCGTGATGCCCTGCGCGGTGAGTGACTTCTTCATAAGAGACAAGATTGTGAAGGGATTCTCCAAGCATCTGTTCTCTTTCAATCAGTACAAGAAGCACTGCCGCAACTCGGACAGGCTGGCCCGCAAGGCCTGCCGCAAGCTGCCGTGGCTGGTTTACCTGAGGCCTCAGCATACTGCGTCTCCCATGTTCAAGGATGCCTGTGAGGCCGTATGGGGCAGGGTGCAGAAGCAGATAGAGGAGTCAATCACCCCCGTCCGTGAGGACTGCAACGTGAACCAGAACATCTTCCAGGACTACCTCTTCCACAAGGGCAGGGTAGTCAATCTCCGTATGTCCAACAAGCACATCTCTATGGGCGCCATCTCTCCCAGGGGCCTGGCAAAGTACCTGGCAAATCCCACGGAAAAGTGGGTGTGCATCAATGACGTTGAGATGTCCGACAAGCGCGCGGAGCAGTTCCGCAAAGTCATAACCGAAGCTCTTTCCGTATGACCAAGGTAAGCATCATAGTCCCCATCTACAAGGTGGAACCGTACATTGCAGCCTGTGCCCGCAGCGTCCTTTCACAGACCTGGCCGGAGTGCGAATTCATCTTTGTGGACGATGGGTCCCCGGACCGCAGCCGTGAGATACTTGAGGATCTGATTGACAAGGAGTTCCAGCAGCTTAAGTCAAAGATTACTATAATAGTAAAACCCGTCAACGAAGGCCTGCCGCAGGCCCGCCTCACGGGCCTCAAGGCCGCTACGGGGGACTACGTGATGCACGTGGATTCAGACGACTGGGTGGACCATGACATGGCGGAAAAGCTGGTTCACGAGGCCGAGCGCATCGGTGCCGATGTGGTATATCACTATGTCGCCAAGGAAAAAGGAGAGGGCAAGGTTCACATAGCCAAGGACAAGCAGTACAAGACGCCTTTGGCCTTTGCCAAGGCCATAATGGCCCGCAAGGCCCATGGCTATCTTGTGTGCAAGTTCATGAAGCGCAGCCTCTACACGCCGGACCTCTTCTATCCCACAATCAGCATGCACGAGGACATCATCCTTGGCATCCAGATCCTTTCCCGCGCCAAGAAGGCCGTCCTTCTTCCCATAGCGCCCTACCACTACCGCCGCACCGTATCCACCTCCTTCACCCGTCAGTCCCGCTCTGTCCGCCACCGCGCCAGCGCCCGCAGCTTCCTGCAGCTGTACAGGTTTTACGATGGCTTCAAGAACGGTCCGGAGGACTTGTTATGGATACGAAGGCCGCTACTGAATTATTGCATGCGCAATTTCATTCAGTACGATAGGGAAAAAATTAAGGAGATTCTAGCTGATTATTTCCACAGCTGTTAAAGATTCCGGGTCAAGCCCGGAATGACTACAACCGCCAGACGGCGCCGCCGTGGCCCACGCGCTGGGATTCGGGCGGAGGAGTGATGTAGTCCGGGCCGTAAATCTGAGTTAAATAGGCATTTGTGTCCGCCGGGCAGAGGAAGCTGTGGCCGGCAAGGACAATCTCGCCGGGATTGTCCAGGAGGGTTTTGGGGTGGACGTTGCGGAAGGAGGTGGCGCCCATCATAACGCCATAGAGGGACGTGCTGTCCGGGTCCACGCTGCGGACGGTTTCCATGCACTTTTTCCACCAGTAGTTGCGGCCGCGGAGGTGGGCTTCCAGCATGAGGAGCGGGGAGCCGTGAGGGAAGCGCTTGCAGGTGTAGCGGAGGCGGCGGTGGCAGTGCATGGCGCGCCTTATGAGGTTGTAGCGTGCCTCAGGGTCTTCCGGCAGGGGATCCAGCGGGAAGATATCTACGCTAATGCCGTAGCGGTATTTGACCTTCTTGTTGCCTATGTATTTCTGGGTTGACGGATCGTGCACCTTGGCGAAGCCGGAGACGTAGTACTCCGTGTCATTGACCGTGTTCAGGAGGCAGTGGAAGCGGCCGTCGCTGGGGTAAGTGGCCACGAAGCGGTCAAAATCTGCCCTGGGCATAATGAGGTCTGCGTCATCGTCCCAGGGTATGAAATCTCCGTAGCGGACGGCGCCAAGGAGGGTGCCGTAGCCAAGGCTGTAGGTTATGCCTTCCTTGCGACAGAAGGCGTCTATGTCCTTGAGGATCTCAAGCAGGCCGGCGTGTATTTCCGGGAGGGTCAGAACTTGCATACGGTGCATATTTTATCGTCCCTGTCACGATTGCCGGAGACGCCGGGGCGCGGGTATACGAAGGTGGGGTCCGGGATGCGCCAGTCCAGGCCGTAGCGGGCAACCACGAAGCCCTCTGCGGTAGTTGTGACGGGGAGGGTGATGTTCTCGAAGGGAAGGCGCTCCGTGACGGGGGAGAAGGGGACGTCGAACTCTACTACGCGGAGGCCGCCGTGCTTTTGGAGGGATTCCTTGAAGGACTTGCAGTCCCGGAACGGGTAGAACATGTAGCCGCGGTAGGTGTCGCCTTCAACGGGGTCGTAGAAGAAGATGTCCACGCCTATGTGGTTCCATTTCCAGGTTTCCTCGCGGGCGTAGTCCCCGTTGTCTACGAGGAGGGTGCGTTTCAGGACGAAGCCTTCGGCCTCAAGGGCTTTGTGAAGGGCTTCCAGGCCGCCGGGGAGATGGTCTGTCCAGACTCCCATGTCGGCGTCGTCATCGTGCTTGATGAAACCTTTTTCCCGGATGGCGCCAAGGAGGGTGCCGAATACGGGGCTGAAGGGGATGCCTGCGCCGGTGAGGGCGCGGTCAAAGGCCTGCAGCATGGGGATGCCGTAGCGGCGGATGAGGCGGAGCCTGCGGGGCTTTATGTAGTACTTGTTCCAGAAGTCTTTGAGTGTCATAGGCTGTAGTATTTGGCCATTTCCAGCCAGTTGTTGAGGCTTTCTCCCATGGCGGCGCCGCAGGATTCACGGTAAAGGGCCCATACAAACCAGTACCAGGCTATGAGGGCCGTATAAATGAGGTAATGCTCTTCAATGGCGGGAGTCCAGTCCTGGAGAAGGTACTCGCGGATTGTGGCGCGTGCGCGATCCTTATCGTACATTGCGTCCACTATGTAGTAGCCTACGTCTATTCCCGGGTCCGAGAATCCGGCGTACTCCCAGTCTATGAGGACAACTCCGCCGTCCGGCGTGAACATCCAGTTGTGCTTGTAGGTGTCTCCGTGGCAGAAGCA
>CAMJJZ010000072.1 GCA_946406275.1 uncultured Bacteroidales bacterium
GAAGTGGCTGAAGCCCGGGAAATGCTGTCTTCCGGCACCGACATCCTCCGCGGGGACGAGTGCTCGCTGGCGCTGGCCCTTACATCGTACCCAGGGGAATCGCCCCAGACGCATGAATTCGTGGGACGCCTGCAGGAAATGGTGGACGCCAACCTTGAAGGAGAGCACTACCTCATAGGCGAATCCGTGATGTACAAGGAGCTAAAGGACGGTTTCCCGCAGGAGCTTCTGTTCCTGACGATACTTACCGTGGTGGCTATTTTCATCATCGTGGCTCTTACGTTCAAGTCCCTGCTTATTCCGGTAATACTTATCCTCACGGTTATGTCAGGCGTATATGTGAACGTCTACGCCTGCGGCGCCGGCGGGAAAACTATGCTGTACCTGTCCTACCTCATTATACAGGGCCTGCTGATGGGCGCCACCATAGACTATTCCATCCTGTTCACAAGCTATTACAGGCACTGCCGCAAGATAATGGGCGTGAGAAAATCGCTGGCCGTCACTTATTACAGGACGGTGAATTCCATCCTTACATCGGGCCTTATCATTACCCTGGTGCCATTCGTGATGTCGCACGTGGTGAAGGACCAGCTCACCGCATCAATCATGCACAGCCTTTCCATGGGTGCGCTTGCGGTAATACTGCTTATTCTCTTCGTGATGCCCGGCGTACTGGCGGCGCTTGACCCGCTGGTGGTCCCCAAGAAGGACCGCTACCACTGCGAGTAACCTACCAGAATCAGAAAATCCTGCCATATGCGCTGGAAGATGTTCCAGCGTACGTCTTTGCGCGTAAGCTGCTGGCTCTGCGTAAGATCCTCCTCGAATACCGCACGGCTCTGCAGGGCCACGTCCTTGTCGTAGACGTAGACATTGTTCTCATAGTTGAGGAAGAAACTGCGGTTATCAAGGTTGGCGGAGCCGTAGCACGAGACGTAGTCGTCCGTGACGTACATCTTGCTGTGGATGAAGGGATCGTGCCTCTCGTAGAGTTTCACGCCGGCCTTGAGGAGTTTCTTGTAGAAATAGCGGTTGACCCAGAGCATGATGGGAACGTCCTGGTTCTCCGGAACCATGAGGCGCACGTCCACGCCGCGCTTCACTGCATCCCTCATCGCAAGGATGGTGGTAATTGGCGGGCACAGGTACGGGGTCTGGATCCAGAAATAGTCCTTGGCGGCCGCCAGAGCCTGTTCCACGCCGTCCTTTATAGGCCTGTCCAGCGTGTAGGGGCCACCCTGGGCAACCTGCATTATGGCGCCGCCGTCCTTCACGGTTTCCCTTATGGGCCTGGTGGCGAAAGGCTTGCCGCCGAAGTAAACCCAGAAGTCATCGAACATGTTCTCGAAGTCTTCCACGATGGGACCTTCCAGCTTTATGTGGGTGTCCCTCCACTCGGTGTGATAGACGTCGGCTATGTTCATGCCGCCGGTGTAGCAATAGCGGCCGTCGATTACGGCAATTTTCCGGTGGTCCCGGAAGTCTATGTTGAGGATATAGCCAAATGGGTCTCCAGGCGGCTGGACGTCAACGGTGTGGATGCCTTCCGTCTTTCTGAGCTGTTTGTAGAACGATGCCTTAGGGGAGTTGGAGCGTGATTCCAGAATCATTCTCACGGGAACGCCTTCCTCCGCTTTGTCCATTAGGATATTCTTGACCTCTTCGGCAATGGTATCAGCTGCAAAGCGGTAATACTCCATGTCTATGAAGCGCTCCGCATTGCGGAGGTCTTCATTGAATGCATCAAACTTGGTACGGCCGTCCGTGAAGATCTCAATGCCGTTTCCGCCCACGGGGAGCATCTTTCCCCTCAGCGCCAGCGTGCGCGCCAAAGGGCGCCAGTTGATGTCTATGCTGTCGAACACCGGCGCATTCAAATCCGGCGTAGGCGGCACGGGTATCTTCCTCATGCTCCTTGTCACGGAGCAGGAGGAAGTCACCAGCACAATGCTTATGGCTATTAAGGCGTATCTCTTCAACACGCCGCAAATTTACTAAAAATCCCCCATCCATCCACCAAAACCCCGCATTTCCGTGGACAAACCGGCAAAATAGCCAACTTGTCCACGGAAAGCGCCAAATCGGTGGATGGGCGTGGTGTTACTTTTTGATGAAAATCATTGCCATCAACGGAAGGGCTATGATGGCCATTGTGGCGCTTATGGGAAGATAGATGCCGAAGTTCACGTACTGCACTACCAGATAAGTGATTAGCAGAAGGCCGATGCCCATTGCGCTGCTTATGATGTAATGCTTGCGGATATCCGTGCTCTTGCACACAAGGCGGCTCAGGTTGGGAACGCCCAGGGAAATGAAGCCGATAGGGCCGCAGATGCTCACGGAACTGGTCACGAGGCACATTATGGCAAGAAGTAGCAGCGCTTTCCCGCTGTTAAGGATTTCCGTCTGCTCCCTGAAGTGGCTTGTGAGGCGCCCGGCCTGCGTGAGTGCCGCAGCAAGGCCTATTGCAAAGAGGCTCAAGGAGAAGATGATATCCCCCGTTGTGACGCCCTCCAGCCTGAAATTGGCCGCGCCCCAGAGGTAATACTGCTTGAGAAGGTCCCCTGTGGGCGCATTTGTGACCACTATGGTTCCAAGACTGCCTATGAACGTTCCGAACAGAATACCGAATGTGATGAGCTGCTGGGTATTGACTTTTAGAGTCACAAAGAAACACACAAGCGTGCAGATCAGGGTGCAGATAAAACTTCCCACCGTAAGGGAACACCAGCCCGTCATGGTTGCCGCAGCCGCGCCCAGGCACGCCGCGGAACCCAGCCCCAGCGAATACACGTCCCCCAGCTGGTTCCTCCACAGATACTGCATCTGAATTCCACCCACCGGCAGCGCAATGCCGGAAATAATCACATATAGCAGGCTCAGTAACATATTTGCAAATTTAGGCAATTTTTGTTGAAAATAATTTGCAGATATCAAATTATGTTGTACCTTTGCAGTGTACTAATAAAGTAATACACGTAAAAATGAAGAAGCTGGTTGTTGTTTCGTTGTTCCTGCTTGCAGCAGTAAGTGCCTTTGCCAAAAACGATTGGAAAGGAAAGGTGGTGGATCAGAAAGGCGAGCCCGTGCCATATGCCAACGTGGCGGTGCTTTCCAGAGCGGATTCTACCGTGGTATGCGGTGCGGTTACTGAAGAGGACGGCACCTTTAATATAATTACTAGTGAAAAAGACGGCATTATGATGGTTGCCATGCTTGGCTACAAGACAGTGTACTTCACTCCTGTAGACGGCATGACTATAACTCTGTATGACGATGCCACAATGCTTGCCGGCGCTTCCATCCAGGCCGTTATGCCCAAGACCAAGCTCACCGGAGAAGGCCTGCAGACAGCCGTTCGCGGCTCCGTTCTGGAGAACGCGGGCTCCGCAAAAGATGTCCTTGCAAAGACTCCGGGCATAATCAAGAGCAGCAACGGTCTTGAGGTTATCGGCAAGGGTGCTCCGCTGGTGTATATCAACGGCCGCAAGGTAACCGACAGCTCTGAACTGGAGCGGCTCCAGAGCAACGAGATTCAGAGTGTTGAGGTCATCACCAACCCCGGAGCACAGTACGACGCCACCGTGAAGGCCGTGGTCCGCATCAAGACCATAAGGCGTCAGGGAGAGGGCTTCGGCTTCAATTTCAACGCATCCGACGCACAGTCTCTCAAGTGGGCCAAGGGCAACGATCCCTTCGGCGGTATCAACGTTAACTACCGTAACGGAGACGTGGACTACTTCGGCGGCATCAACTATCAGGGCAACACCTCCCGCCAGCTCAGCACCGCAGAGGCGGCCAGCTACTACAACAAAGACGGAAAGATGAACGAGCTCAAGAACGTAGGTGACATAGACGGCCAGTTCTTCGGGAAAGCAATGTACGGCAATGCCGGAGTAAACTGGCAAATTGCGGACAATCACTTTATGGGCGGCAAAATTGAGTGGGGAAAGACCTTCCAGGGCGACGACTTCACCATCGTCAACACCAAGGTCTACGAAAACGGTGTCCTGACCGATGACCTGTCCACCCTTACGGAAGATGCCCTGGGAGAGCCGGGAGGTTATAACATCGGCGGAAACCTCTATTACAACGGCGTGGTGGGCGGAAAGCTTGGCGTGGACGTGAACCTGGATTACTACGGCGTGGAAAGCAGCTCCGTTTCCAAATCCACAGAATCCAGCACTATGACTGCCGATGCCGCCATTAACTCCACCAGCGACAACGCCTCCCGGATGTATGCAGGTAAGGCTGTCCTTTCCTACCCCATCTGGATGGGTCAGCTGCAGGCAGGAACGGAAGAGACCTTCACCCGCCGCACCGACGAGTACCAGATTTCCGGCGTGAGCATCCCTTCCTCTTCTGCACAGGTTAAAGAAGACAATTACGCCGCGTTTGCATCGTACGGATTCATGCTTCCGCAGCTGGGTATGTTCAACGCCGGTGTACGCTATGAATACGTGACCTACGCTTATGAGGACGCGATCAATCCTTCTACCAACCTGTCCCGTAGCTACGGCAACTTCTTCCCCAACGCATCCTTTGCAGGAGTGTTTGGCCCCGTACAACTTATGCTGAACTACAGCGCCAAGACCCGCAGGCCCAATTATAGCAACCTCTCCGGCGCAATCCGCTATAACAGCAAATACATCTGGCAGAGCGGAAATTCCCAGTTGCAGCCCGAAATATCTCACAACATAAGTCTCACGGCAGTTTGGAAGTGGGTTTCCTTCATTGTGAACTACGCCCGCACGGACAACGCTATGATGAGCTGGTCCTCACCGTATGTGAAGGAAGGCGTTGCCGACGGCGTGGTGCTTGTGAAGCCCCGCAACATAGACGTCCCGTTCAGGAATATGGCCGCTTATGTGAACATTACGCCGGTTGTCGGCCCCTGGACCATCAATTATACGTTCGGAGTCATGCCACAGTGGCTCACGCTTACCATGGAAGACCCCCGCGAGGCATCAGGTTCAAGAACCGTGAGCTTCAACAACAAGGTTCCGTTCGTGGCGCAGTGCCTCAACACCCTTACCCTCAAGGGCGGCTGGCAGCTTGAACTTGGCGCCACAATGCAGACCAAGGGATACAACCAGAACCTGTACCTCAAGGGCACGTATCTGGATGTGAACGCCGCCGTGCAGAAGACGCTTCTCAAGGACGGCTCGCTGGTCCTCCGCCTTGAAGGCGCAGACCTTGCCAATATGGCCCACATAGATGTTGAAACGGACTTTGGCAGCCATTACATCAACCAGACCAACCTGTTTGACACCCAAAAGGTGAAGTTCAGCATCCGCTACAGCTTCAACACCGCCCAGAGCAAGTACCGCGGCACCGGCGCCGGCTCCGACGAAAAGGCCAGGATGTAATCCCCCGTCGCCGCACCACGTCCATCCACCGATTTGGCGTTTTCCGTGGACAAGTTGGCATTTTGCCCGGTTTGTCCACGGAAATGCCCGTTTTTGGTGGACAAGTGGGCCAACGGAAGGGTTTATTTGTTATATTTGTGGTACTGATAACCACAGATAATGTACAAAATCACTAGCC
>CAMJJZ010000073.1 GCA_946406275.1 uncultured Bacteroidales bacterium
GGGCGGCAGCGGAGGCGGAAGCATGGGACGGTGAGGGCCAGTGTCTCAACGGTGGGGACGATGGCGTCCATTACGGAGTGCTTCCAGCGGATTGAGGAGCAGGCGGCCAGGACGCTGGCATAGGCCTGGAGGCTGTGGAGGCGGTCGATGCGGTTTTCAGGGTCCTGTTCCAGGCGCACCAGGGCGCGGATGGGGGCTTGGACGTTGCGGTAGCAGAGAGTTTTGCCGCTCCAGGGGGTGCCAAAGACAACCGCCTTGCCGTCCAGGATGCGGATTACCGGGTTGTCGTCGTTCATGAGGTCACTGTCCGGGACGTACTGGTGCCAGAGGCGGCTGTGGGTACTCTTGCCGGTGCCGCTTACGCCAAAGAACAGGTTTGCCATTCCTTTGTGGCGGGTTACGGAGGCGTGCAGGAGGACGGTGTTATGGAAGGCCGATGCGAAGGTGAACTGGATCATAAGGGATGTGTTCACCTGCATGAGGGTGGCCCTTGCTCCTACACCGGAACAGGGGTAGTAGTCCCCTACCGTGGCATCTGCGTTCTGGACGAAGACGCCGGCCTTGATGCCCGGGGCCGGGAAATACTCGTATATGGTGTTGCCATTGTGCTCATAACCATAATAATACGGGAGCACGTTGTCTACGGCAACTACCTGCTTCCAGGCGTTGCGGGAGCTGTCGTCATAAGGGGCTGCATGGACGGTGAGGGTGAAGAGGAGGTCATCGGCTTCCTGTACCTCGAAGGGTGCGTACTGCAGAAAATCCAGGCTGTGGCGGAAGGCGTCTTTTTCATCTGAGTTCATGGCTTCCCAAAGCTCGCGCGTCATGGGAGTTTTGCCCATGATGGCGTCGTTAACGGCAAGCTGCTCCTGGCGGTCTGCGGGAACGGATTCTATGCCTACGTCCTCCCCTGCCGCCAGCCTTGACACCAGAGCTTTCTGCTCCGGAGTGAGCTCCTTGAAGGTCCAGGGACTCTCCAGGACAACCTTTATGGTATGTTCCGCTATGCGGAATAGCTTCTTTTCCATACAACACAAAGATACTGGATTTTTGCTATCTTTGCAAACATGAAACGAATAACCTCCTTCCTTGCAGCCCTTACGCTAGCCCTCACCGCCGCGGCACAGAACTACGGCATGGTGGACATATCCGTATGCAATATGCGTGAAACACCCAACTACAGTGCAGAAATGGTGTCCCAGGCCATTCTGGGCACGCCTGTGGAAATCCTGCAGTATGGCGGCGACTATGGCTGGCCGGAGGTTAAAACCCCGGACGGATACACCGGCTGGGTGCATAAGGACGCCATCGTCCCCATGACCAAGGAGCAGCTGCACGAGTGGAATCACGGTCCCCAGGCGGTTGTGACGGCCCTTACCGGGCTTGTGTACGAGGCTCCGTCGGCAAAGAGCGCCGTTGTCTCGGACGTAGTGGCGGGAAACCGTTTCAAACTGCTTGGCAAATGCGCGAAGTACCTCAAGGTGCAGTTCCCCGGAGGCCGCATCGGGTACATTTCAAAGGCCGATGCCAAAGAGCTTGAAGCCTGGCGCAAAGGCCTGGACAACAGCGCTGAAGGCATCCTCCGGACCGCCCTCTCCATGCGCGGCTTCCCGTACCTCTGGGCCGGAATGTCCCCCAAGGGCATGGACTGCAGCGGCTACGTCCGTACGGTCCTTTTCATGCACGATATCATCATCCCCCGCGACTCCGGTCTCCAGTCCCGCACGGGAGAACGCATTAAAGGCTTTGACGCCCTGCAACCCGGAGACCTTGTATTCTTTGGCCGGTGGGACGGTGAGAATCCCCGCGTCTCCCACGTGGGCTTCTACCTTGGAAACGGCCGCTTCATCCACTCCCTGGGCCTGGTCAAGATTGGTTCCTTCAAGGCCGATGACCCTCTCTACGACGCCTACAACACAGGCCGCTACCTCTTCGGCACCCGTATCCTTACATACATAAACGAACAGGATGGTATTGCTACCACCCTGTTCAATGATTTGTATCAGTTGTAGATTTTTAGTTTAGAACACGTCAGGTTCTGAACCCTTGGGCTCCTCTTCGTTGAAGCGGGGCTTGCGGGGAGCGTCACCGTCGCGGCGGGGACGGTCTTCGCGGCGAGGGCCGCGGTCGCCGTCACGGCGGGGCTTGCGGTCTCCGTCACGGCGGTCACCATCCTTGCGGGGACCACGGTCACCGTCCTTCCTGGGGCCGCGGTCGCGCTTGGGCTCCACATAACCTTCGGGCTTCTCGGTGAGAGCGCGCATGGAAAGGCGCATCTTGCCGGTCTTGGCGTCGATTTCAAGGAGCTTCACGTCTACCTCGTCACCAACCTTGAGGACGTCGGCCACATTCTCGGTCTTGGTCCAGGCGATTTCGCTCACGTGGAGGAGGCCTTCCTTACCGGGGAGGATCTCGATGAAAGCGCCGAAGTCCAGGATGCTAACCACCTTACCGTGGTAGGTCATGCCGGCCTCGGGGACTGCGCAGATACCCTTGATGCGGTCAAGGGTTGCATCCATAGCAGCCTTGTCCGTACCGAAGATATCCACCACACCCTTGGTGCTGCCGTCGCCCTTTCCGGCGTCCACTTCCTCGATGGTGATGGTGGTGCCGAACTCCTTCTGCATACCCTGGATGGTCTCGCCACCCTTGCCGATGACTGCGCCGATGAACTCTGCAGGGATCTCGATCTGAACCATGCGGGGAACGAAGGGCTTGAAGTCTTCGCGGGGCTCGGAGATGGTCTTGAGCATCTCGCCCATGATGTGGAGGCGTCCCTGACGGGCCTGCTCCAGGGCCTTCTCCAGCACTTCGTAGGACAGGCCGTCCACCTTGATGTCCATCTGGGTGGCGGTGATACCGTCGGCGGTACCGGTGACCTTGAAGTCCATGTCGCCGAGGTGATCCTCGTCACCGAGGATGTCGGTGAGGATGGCGTAACGGTCGTTGGGACGGGTCTCGTCGGTGATCAGGCCCATGGCCACACCGGCCACCGGCTTCTTGATCTTCACGCCGGCATCCATCAGGGCCAGGCAGCCGCCGCAGACGGAAGCCATGGAGGAGGAGCCGTTGGACTCGAGGATATCGGAAACGACGCGCACGGCGTACGGGAATTCCGGAGCGGTGGGGATGACGGGCTTGAGGGCGCGCATCGCCAGGTTGCCGTGGCCGATCTCGCGACGGCCCACGCTGCGCTGAGGCTTGGCCTCACCGGTGGCGAACGGCGGGAAGTTGTAGTGGAGCACGAACTGCTGGTCGTCCTGGATGAGGACCTCGTCCATCTCCTTCATATCCAGCTTGGTGCCCAGGGTGACGGAAGCCAGGGACTGGGTTTCACCGCGGGTGAAGATGGCGCTGCCGTGGGCGCAGGGGAGGTAGTCCACCTCGCACCAGATGGGGCGGACCTCGTTGGTGGCGCGGCCGTCCAGGCGCTTGCCTTCGTCCAGGACCAGGTTGCGCATGGCCTCTTTCTCCACGTCGTGGTAGTAGCGGTCGATCATGGCACCCTTCAGCTCCAGGTCTTCCTCGGAGAACTGGGCCTTGAATTCGTCGCGGATGGCGTTGAAGCCGTCCTCGCGCTCGTGCTTGGGCTTTGCGCTCTTTGCAAGCTCGTAGCACTTGTTGTAGCAGAATTCGCGGACTGCGGTCCTGAGGGCCTCGTCTTCCTCGTCGTGAGGATAGTCGCGCTTGGGACCGTCGGTGCCGAGCTCGTGCATGAGTTCCTTCTGTACGCGGCAGTGCTTCTTGATCTCTTCGTGGGCGAACTTGATGGCCTCAAGCATATCGTGCTCGGAGACCTCGTTCATTTCACCCTCAACCATCATTATGTTTTCCTCGGTGGCGGCGACCATGAGGTCAAGGTCTGCGCGCTTGTTGTCCTCGAAACCAGGGTTGATTACGAACTGACCGTCGATGCGGGCTACGCGGACCTCACTGACGGGACCGCCGAAAGGAAGGTCGCTTGTTGCAAGGGCTGCAGATGCTGCAAGGCCTGCCAGGGCGTCTGGCTGGACATCCTTCTCTGCCGATATAAGCATCACGTTCACGAAAACCTCCAGGTGGAAGTCATCGGGCCACAGGGGGCGGATGGGCCTGTCTACCAGGCGGGCGATGAGAACCTCATAGTCGCTGGGGCGGCTTTCCCTCTTGAGGAATCCTCCGGGGAAACGTCCTGCGGCGTAGTATTTCTCACGGTAGTCAACTGTAAGGGGCATGAAGTCCGTGCCTTCCTTAACTTCTTTTGCGCAAGTGACAGTGGCGAGGAGCATGGTGCCTCCCATCTTAACAACTGCGCTTCCGGCGGCCTGCTTGGCCAGTTTTCCGGTTTCGATTTCAATCACGCGGCCATCGGGCAGGGTGATGTTCTTTTTGATAATGTTCATCTGTTACGTCTTTTACCTACGTCATCCTCGGGCCAGTCCCGGGGATCTCTTTTTTTCGAAAAAAGGGGCAGGATGCCTTGCATCCGTACCCCCGTTGTTTCCTATCTTGATGCTTATCGGCGGAGACCCAGCTCCTTGACGATAGCCCTGTATCTCTCGATGTCAACTTTCTGAAGGTAGTTCAGAAGCTGGCGGCGCTTGCTGACCAGGCGAAGAAGGCTGCGACGTGTTGCGACGTCT
This sequence comes from uncultured Bacteroidales bacterium, assembly GCA_946406275.1. The sequence continues at coordinate 4,623 of CAMJJZ010000073.1, forward strand.
TTCTTGTTCTTCTTCACATGCTCCGTAAGGTGAGCGATACGGTAGGAAAATAAAGCAACCTGACTCTCAGGAGAGCCGGTGTCCTTATTGGACTTCCCGTACTTCGCGAAAATCTCTTGCTTTTTCTCAGGCTGTAAATATTCTGCCATGATGCAATGAGTTTTGTTTGTGTTACTTGCTCCTTACGGGACCGCCCCGTAAAAAGCGTGCAAAGATAGGGAATAATTTTGGTTTTACCAAATAATGCTTAACTTTGAATGTTATGACAGGAAAAACCAACGCCGCCAGGCTGCTTGACGCAGCCGGCATTGCATACGAACTCATACCCTACGAGGTTGACCCGGACAACCTTGCGGCAGACCACGTCGCCGCCCAGCTTAGAGAGCCTATCGAGCTGGTTTTCAAGACATTGGTGCTGCGCGGAGACCGCACCGGGCTCTTAGTCTGCGTCATGCCCGGAGACATGGAAGTTGACCTTAAAGTTGCCGCCAAAATCTCCGGCAATAAATCCGCCGCCATGATACATGTGAAAGAGCTTCTGCCGGAAACCGGCTACATCCGCGGCGGATGCTCCCCCATCGGCATGAAAAAACCCCTGCCCACGTTCATCTACGAGTCCGCGCTGCTCTACGACTACATCTACGTGAGCGCCGGAATCAGAGGACTTCAAATAAAGATCGCCCCGCAGGACCTGATAGACTTTATCGGGGCTGGAATATATCCATTATGAAACGACGTAACTTCCTCAAAACTGCCGGCCTTGCTGCGGCTGGAGTGGCCTTGGCGGGGTGTGCTCCCCATGGCAACGGCATTTCGGCACCGGTAAAACTCCACAAAGGAGACGGCAGGCTGCACCTGAACTTTTTCC
>CAMJJZ010000074.1 GCA_946406275.1 uncultured Bacteroidales bacterium
CCCAGGGCGGCGCGGTTTGCGAGCCATACCCTGTCGCGGATGTGGTACATCCAGCCTTCCTTCACCTGTGCGTAGGTGATATCCAGGCCGTACTTCTCCATCATCATAAGGTAGAGGTACTCAACGTCTGTATCATCGTCTGAGAAGGCTCCGTCTACGTCGGTCATCTTACGGATGGCCTTGTTGAAGACGAAGGGGCCTTCGCCGGGCTCTTCCACGAACTTGTTCTCATACTCCAGGCCGTAGATATTGCCTACCATCTGGCCCAGCCAGGCGCCGGCAATCTTGTCCTTGAGCTGCGTACGGGTTATCTCCAGCGGCTTTTGGGCGCAGGACGCCAGTGCCAGGAGGCAGAGGGTTATGAGGGTTAATCTTTTCATAATCAATAGCCGGGGTTCTGCTGAAGGTTGGGGTTGTCGCCGATTCTCTCCTCCGGGATGGGCAGGAGCTCGGTGTGGCCGTCGGCATTGTCAGCCTCCTTGGCCCACCAGGCCTGGGTGTACTTGCCAAAGCGGATGAGGTCCTGGCGCTGCCAGCCTTCAAGGGCCAGTTCGTGCTGGCGTTCGTTGAAGAGGTTGTCAAGCGTGAGGTCCAGTACGGTCATGGGGGCGAGTCCGGCCCTTGTCCTTATCTGAATGAACTCCGGAACCAGGACTGCCTGGGCGGTCTTGTTCTGCCTTACAAGGGCTTCTATGTACATCAGGACCACATCGGAATACCTCATCAGGTAGAAGTCGTTCTCCATGGAGATCTTGTAGCTGTTGAGGGTGCCGTCCGTCTGGTAGGGCCATTTGATAATCCTGGCGCCGTCCAGCCTGGCGATTCCACCGCTGAAGCGGCTTTCGTCTATGGGTGAAGGGTTCAGGATGTAGTCCACGTTCTTGGACGTGCCGTCCGCCATGTTCTGCTTGTAGGTGTACTTGGCTCCGTTGTAGTCGTAAACCTGTCCGTAGAGCCAGGTGGCGCTTCTGCGGAGGTCTGCGGCATCATAGGTGTCGAAGAAGTCCGGCTGGCAGATCATGGTGCCGTTCCAGCTTGCGCCTTCAATGTTGAATGCCTTTGCGAGGTCGTCGTTGAAAGTCATCACATAGATATAGAAGGCGTAGTTGGTATAGACGCTGCTGTGAGGAAGTGCAAAGATGGCCTCGGTGCCGTTTTCGTTGTTGATGGCGAAGTTGTCCTCGTACCTGTTGGCTAAGGTGAAGTTACCGCTGTCCATGATTTCCTTGCACACGGTTTCAGCCTCTGACCAACGTGCGGTGCCGGTCCATTTCTGGGAGTTGAGGTAGATCTTGGCAAGGAGGAATCTGGCCACGTCAAGAGTTACTCGGCCATATGTGGCGGCGGAGACGGTCTTGTCCAGAAGGGCGGAGTTTTCCTTGATTTCATTTTCAAGCCAGGTGAGCATGTAGGCTCTGTCTTTCTGCTCCGGAAGGCCGGTTGCGGTGCGGTCGATGGAGAAAGGAACGTTGCCCCAGCAGTCCACGGCAAGGAGGTAATAGTATGCCCTCAGGATCTTTATCTCCGCAATGTTCTTGTCCGTGGCGTCCGTCTTGGGGGCGTTCTCCAGGGCATAGATGGCGTCGTTGCAGGCGGAGATGCCGTCGAAGCAGAAGTCCCATCCGCACCTCACCAGTTTGTTGCTGGTGGGAATCTTGTGGGTCTGGAGCTCTCCGTAACGGGGCTCACCCCAGCTGCCGTTCCAGGAAAGCGGGATGGCGGTCTCGTTGGTGAGCTGGATTATGAGGGTGAGCATGCTCTGCTCCGCACCCCAGCTCTGAAGGGCCGTGTAGGGCCTGGAAGTATATAGAGCCAGGTTGGCGGGATCGCTCAGGAAGGTATCCTTGGGAATCTGGGAGTAGATGACTTCGTCCAGGTTTGTGCAGGAAGCTGCGAAGAGCGTGGCTGCAGATATGAGTGCGATTGTAAGCTTTTTCATAGTTCCCTCCTGTTTAGAATTTAACGTTTACGCCAAGGGTGAATACCCTGGTCCTGGGATAGTAGGAGAGGCCCTCGATACCGGGAGTGAGGCCTGTGAGGCCAACTTCCGGGTCTACTCCGCTATAGCCGGTGATCACCAGCAGGTTTTGTCCGGAGAGATAAACGTCGAGGTTCTTTATGATGGAGTTGTTCTTGAGGGGAACGTTGTAGTTGATGGTCATGTTGTCCAGTTTCACGTAGGTTGCGTCCTCAAGATACTTGTCGGAGTAAACCACCTTACCGGTGTACTCGGGCTCGTCCAGCCAGCTGGCCAGGACGTTGTTGATGCCCAGGTTGGTGATGTTCTCATACACGCCCCTCATCTGGTTGAACACCTTGCCCCCCAGTGACGCGCGGAGGCTGGCGTTGAAGGTGAAGTTCTTCCAGGAGATGGAGTTGCTCCAGCCTATGTTGGCCCAAGGGTAGGCGTTTCCGAGTTTTACCCAGTCCGCTTCCTTGTTCTGAGCCACCTTTGCGGAGCCGGAGCTACGGAGACCTTCATAGTTAGGACCGTAGAAAGTGCCGATGCTCTCACCTTCGATGAGCCTCTGGGAATAGACGCCCAGAGGGGTGTTGAGCCAGCCAATGCGGTATTCCTGACCCACGAATTCCTCGTTGGTGAAGGAGATGAGCTTGTTGTCGTTATGGGAAGCCGTAACTGTGGTGTTCCAAGCAAATTCCTTGGTTTTCACGGGGGTGGCGTCCACGGTGAGCTCTATACCGCTGTTGCTGATCTTACCCACGTTGGTGAAGAGGGTGCCGTAGTCGTACGGAGGCACGGGAACGGTGTAGTTGTAAAGAAGGTCCGTGGTGAGGCGGTAGTAGTAGTCCAAAGTAACGTTTATGTGGTTGGACGTGGAAGCGTCGAAACCAACGTTGAACTCGGATTTCTTTTCCCATGACAGATCAGGGTTGGCATTGCTTGCAGGTGCGTAGGAAGTGGACCACTGACCGTTGTAATAGAAGTTTCCGCTGGTCTTTACCAGGAAGAGGGACTTGTAGTTGCCGAAGTCCTGGTTGCCGGTCATACCGAATCCGGCGCGGAGTTTCAGTTCTTCAAGCCAGTTCACGTTCTTCATGAAATCTTCTTCAGTGAGGCGCCAGCCCACGCTCACGGCGGGGAACCAGCCCCACTTGTGGTTGTTGCCGAAACGGCTTGAACCATCGCGGCGCAGGGAGACGGAAGCCATGTACTTGTCTGCATAGTTGTACATAACACGGCCGAAGAAGGCGATGTAGCGGCTGGAGGTCTTGGAAGAGCTCATTTCCGCCGCACCGGAGAGGATGGCCTTGCCGGCTCCTATGTTGTTGGGGCCGAAGAAGTCCGTGTCGAATCCGTAATTATAAAGGTATGCGGAGTTGTAGTACTGCTGCTCGAAGGTGTAGCCCAGGATGCTCTGGAGGTTGTGGGCTCCGGTCTTCTTGCTGTACTGGATGGTGCTTTCGTACTGGAGGTCCGTCTCATGGGAGTTGCTTATTTCAGCCGATCCCTTAAGGCCGGTTTCTCCGGGATAGTACTTGGTCTTGTAGTCCGTGTACTCGCTGCGCTTGCTGCTGTAGCTCACGAAGTTGTCCCACTTGAGACCTTCAACCGGGAGGATGTTCAGGGTGGCGCGGCCGTTCACGGAGATGTGGTCTATGTCATAGGTGCCCTGACGCTCGTTGAGCATTGCCACGGGGTTGTAGTAGTCCATAGAGCTCACGGTGTAGTATCCGCCGTTATCCGTATCGGTTTCATCGTAAACAGGCTCAGTAGGGTTGTGTATGAAGGCCTGGCGGAAGATGCCGCTGCGGGTGTTGTTGAACTGCCTCTTGCCGTAGGTCATGTTGTAGTCGAAGGTGAGCCAGCCCTGGATGGCGGTCTGGTGGATATTGGTCTTGAACAGGTACTTGTTGCTGTCGTTGTTCTTGAGCATACCCTGGTTCTGCTCCACGTTGAGGGTGGTGCGGTGGGAGAAATTCTCCGAGCCGCCGGCTATGGCCACGCTGTGACGGTGGGAGAAAGGAGTCCTGGTGACTTCCTTGAACCAGTCCGTCTTGGCCCCGTACAGGGAACCGGAAACTGCGGGCTTGTAGTTGGTGATGGCGTACTCGAATTCATCGGCAGTCATAGGAACAGCCCTGGAGAGGAGGGTCTGGACGATGCCCTGGCCGCGGTATTCCACGGAAGTGGTTCCGGCCTTTGCCCTCTTGGTGGTGATGATGATGACGCCGTTGGTGCCGCGCGTACCATAGATGGCTGCTGCGGAACCGTCCTTGAGGACGTCAATGGATTCCACCTCCTGGAAGTTGATGGTCTTGAGGTCTGCGCCGCTCACGCCGTCGATGATGATGAGCGGGCCCTGGCCTGCGGAGAGGGTGTTGGTACCGCGGAGGAGGATTTCCATGGAGCCGTTGGGGTCACCGCCGTTGGGGTTTGTGATGGAAAGACCCGCCACCTTGCCCTGAAGCATGCCGGAGGCATCGGAGAAGGCGCCCTTGTCCAGGTTTTCCGCCCTGAGGCTGGTAACTGATCCGGTAACCTCCTTCTTGGTGGTGGTGCCGTAACCGATGGCCACGGACTCATTCAGCATGGTGGCCTCGGAGGGGACCATCTGGATGTTGTATACCGATCCGCTGCCTACGGTGAAGACGTTGTCGTCGTAGCCCAGGTAGCTCACGGTAATCTCACTGCCGGCCTTGGCGGTGAGGGAGTACTTACCGTCCAGGTCCGTGATGGCGTAGGCTTTGGTGCCGCTTACCACCACGGTGGCGCCGGGAAGGCCGTCTCCGCGCTCGTCGGTGACCTTGCCGGAGATGGTCTTGTTCTGTGCAAAGGCAGTGGCGGCTACAAGGACTGCCGCCAAAGCCAGTATTATTCTTTTAATCATACGTTTACCAGTTTACATTCCAGCAACAACCACACAGGCAAGGCCTGCGATGAAGAGGGCGAACATAAGGGCCAGGAGGCCATAGACGCCCTTCTTGGCACCCTTGAACTCCTTCCAGATGAACACGCCCCAGATGGCAGCAATCATGGGAGCGCCCTGGCCGAGTGCGTAGGAAACGGCTGCGCCGGCTTCACCTGCACTGATGTAGTTGAGGGAGGTACCAAGGGCCCATATTGCACCGCCAAGCATGCCCACCAGGTGGGTCTTGAAGTTGCCGGCGAAGTACTGTTTGTAAGTAACGGGCTCTCCCACGAAGGGTTTTTTCATGACGATGGTGTTCACGATGAAGTTGCTCAGGAACACGCCCAGGGCGAAGATTACCATGGCGGTGTAAGGGGTGAGCTTACCTGCTGCGGGAGCGGCGAAGTTGTCCAGGTCCACACCATTATATACAAGTGCGGAGAAGAAGGACATGATGAGACCGGCAAGAACTGCCAGGATGATGCCCTTGCGGTTCTGCTTGGGGTCACGCTGCTCGTTGGAAACCTTTCCGGAGGCCACGCCGTTGCAGATGACTGCGGCAACCACCAGGGCTACGCCGATCCACAGGAG
>CAMJJZ010000075.1 GCA_946406275.1 uncultured Bacteroidales bacterium
GAAAAAGTAAGGAAACTCCTGAAATAATAAACCAAATAACTAACGAACTAATTAACTAACAAACCAAAGGGAAATGAAAAGTATTTCTAGAATTCTTCTGTCGCTGCTGCTTCTGGCGGGCTTCACTGCCGGGATCAACGCGACGGCCGCAGGAAAGGATATGAAGACAAGCTTTGGGACCAGTTCCACGTGAACAACGTCCATGTCTTCGTTGACAGGCAGCTTTCGTCCATGTGGAATTACGATACGGCGGATCTGCAGAGGTGGCTGCTGTCCCTACCCAAACCCATCGGCATCTTTGCCTGTGACGATAACCAGGCGGAAACCTGCTGGAGCAGTGCTTCAAGGAGGTTACCGGAGCAAGTATCTACACGGTCATTTCCAACCTCAGGATGGACTATTTCGCCCAGCAGCTGGTGTCGTTTTCTGATACGGTTTCAGAGCTTGCTGCGCGCATGGACGAACCTGATACAAAGAGCATATCCCGCCGTTTCAGGGCGCTCAAAGGGTGTACTCCGACGGAGTATAGGAAACAGGATCTGCGCAAATTGGGAGTATAAATACGCATATAGTTTACCACTTCGCATTTTGCGGGAAACTGCACCCAATAAGCGCAAGTGGCTGTTTAATCCTGCTTTGAGAGCTTAATTGCACCGCAGGCAAGGAGGGCCTGGGCGGCGATGTAGGTAATCATTATGGTGGCGTCGCGGCCGGCAAAATCGTGCCCGAAGGTGCCCAGGGCGATGCAGGCGTCGCTGAAGGTGAACAGCACGGCGCCGCAGAGGATGGTCCACCAGGCGCAGGTCTTGAAGCGGATGGCACCGGCAAGGGCGCTGAAGATGAGCATCATCAGAGCAAAGCCATACACGCACATTGGAACCAGCATTGCGCCGTTTACGCCAATTGCAATGATAAGGCCCGCCGTGAGGGCTGCCATGGCGATGATTGCCGGCACCCAGGTCTTCCAGGTGAAGCCCTTCCAGGACTTTCCGCCGAACAGGCACATGTAGAAGATGTGCCCGGTGAGGAATGCCACCATGCCGAATACGAACGGCAGGAATCCGTCAAAGATAAGGAAAGTATCGCCCACGCAGCCAAACAGAAGCGCGAGAACCAGGATGCGGATTTCCTTGCGTTCCACGCCTCCGGCGGCGCACACTGCCGTAAGTGCCAGAAGCGGCATAAGGGCCGGTTTCACGGTCTCTGCCAGAACGGGATTCCACACTTTTCCGGTAACGTTGAGAATAGATGCTACAAGGAAAAACAGTCCGGGGACTATCCAGTATTTGCAAGCTTTCATGGTATTTAGTTTTATATGTGTCAAACACAAATATACACAAAAACCACCGAAATTCTTGCGGATTGTCCTTTTTTTCGTATCTTTGCAGTCCCGCTTCAGTGGCGGGCGTTTCGGACCAAGATCCCCGGAGGGGTGGGTGAGTGGCTGAAACCAGCAGTTTGCTAAACTGCCGTACGGGTTATTCTGTACCACGAGTTCGAATCTCGTCCCCTCCGCAAAAGGCTGCCTTATTGGCGGCCTTTTTTGCGTAGGAGACTCAATCCGGCCATGGTAAATAAGGCGTTAATCAGCAGAATCTCGTAGCTGAAGTGATAGCCATTAAACCAACGGACGGAATTCAAATCAAGTATCAAGCACAGGATGGGCGCAAGTATTGCAACGACCGGCACCCATTTATCCTTGACGGGCGTCTTGCAGCACATGCCGAAGGCAAAGAGGCCCAGGATTGGACCGTAAGTGTAGCTGGCAAGGCGATAAACTGCGTCTATGACGCTTGTTGAATTCAGGGCGTTGAACACCAGGATGCATACAGCCATGAGAACAGCCATGCCGGTGTGAACCCACACGCGGGAGCGGTCGCGGCCGCCCAGGATGTCTACGGTAAAGGAAGTGGTCAATGCTGTTAAAGCTGACCCTCCGGCGGGGAAGCCCGCCATCACAAGGCCAATCACGAACAGCACGCCAACCACTTTAGGCAGGGCTCCGGACCATGTGACCGCAGGGAACAGGGCGTCCCCTTTGGCGTCAATCCCGTGAAGCGCAGCAAACTGGTACAGGTACACGCCCAGCAGCAGGAACAGCGCAATCACAACTATCTGCAAAAGGCTTGACACGATGAGGTTCTTCTGCGAATCCCTCACGTTCTTGCACGCCAGCGTGCGCTGCATGAGGTCCTGGTCCAGGCCCGTGCAGGCAACTATGGTGAATATGCCTCCCAGCAGCTGCTTCACGAAGAACTGCGGGTGGTTGATATCGTCAAAATAGAATACCCGCATCATGGACGTGTCCGGCTTTCCTACCTCCCGGGCAATAAGCACCAGGCATAGCCCCACCGCCACCAGCATGCATATCGTCTTTATTATATCCAGGCCGATGACTGCCTTCACGCCGCCCCTTACCGTATACGCCCACTCCAGCGCTACCACCACGATTACGGTAATCCATATGGGAATCCGCAGCAGCAGGCACAGCGTAGCGCACATAAGGAACAGCCTCACCGCCGCCCCCAGCATCTTGGACACGAAGAAAAACCACGCCCCGGTCTTGTAGGACGATAACCCGAACCGGTTCTCCAGGTACTGGTACACGGAGACCACGTTCAGCTTGAAATATAGCGGCGTGAGCACGAAGGCAATGATGAGATACCCCAGGAAGAAGCCAATGCACATCTGCAAGTAGCCCCATCCGGCCACCCCCACCATTCCTGGAACGGATACAAAAGTGACTCCCGACATGCAGGAGCCTATCATTGCAAAAGCCACCTTCCACCATGCAGTGGATCTGGTTGCATAGAAGTCTTTAGCCATTTTTCAGAATTTCCTTGTATGCGCGGCCCACGGGGATAGGATCCTCCAGCCCCATTATCTTCACGGCCGTCATGGTCCTTTTCTCTATTCTCCACACGGGGACGATGTACGACCGGTGTATCCTCAGGAATTTTCCCTCCGGAAGCAGGTCCAGTACGTCCTTGAGCGGAATCTGCGACACCACGTCGTCCAGATGGTCAAGATGGAAGCATGAGTAATTGTTCCTGGATTCTATATACTGGATGGCGCCAAGCGGCACGTGAACGGTCTTGTAGCCGGATTTGAGCGTAATCTCCTCCCCGGACAGGGCGTCCGACGCCCTCTGGTGTATGGCCGCCTTCTGGTCCTGGACCGCCGTTTCACGGGCGATGTGGCCACCCAAAATCTTAAGCTGCGCCTCCATGGATCCAAGTGGCAGCCCCATGCCTATCACGGCAAAGAGCATTATCCACATGGCCCTAACATAAGGCTGGACGATGGCCCCCTCTTCACGCGGTATGTCCAGCGGAGCAAGGGTCATCAGGAATGTGGCGGCTACCAAGAGAAGTATGGCTCCCAACGTGGTGAAAAGGCCTTTCCGGCCCCTTATCACCACCGGCCCCAGCACCTTGCGGCAGAGGAAATAAATACCATACAGCCACAGGACATACAGAAGGATGTATCCGTGGTTCCACTGGGCCCACTCGCTCACCGGGAAAAACAGTATCATCCCCGGTATCACTAAGACACAGAGGATGATATCCGTTATGCGGAGGCTCTTCACTAGAACTCGTAGCCTGCGAATTCAACGTCACGGGCTGCCCTTTCCTTGAGGTCGGGATCTGCAAATGCCTTTTCCAGGGCGCTCTTTACGCCGTCGGCGTTACCCTGGCGGGCGGCGATGATGGCCTTGAGGTACCATACCTTGGGATCTTTGCACTTGGCTTTTTCAGCAGCCTTTTCAAGCTGGTCCGTGAGAATGTATGCCAGGACGGTATTGCGGGGGCAGCCGGGTGCGTTTGCAAGCAGACGGGCGGCCTCGTCATACTGGCCCGTGTAGATGAGGAGTACGCCAAGGTTAAGCTTGGAGCTTTCCGTGTTGGAACGGCGGAACAGTTCCTCAGCGTTCTTGTAGTCCTCTTTATGCATGGCGATGAGACCCTTGATGTTGAGGTAGTCGCTATCCGGGACCTTGTATTTTGCAAGTTCTTCCTCGGCGTTCTTGTCCTTGCCCTGGGCGGCGTACATGGCGGCCAGGTTGTAGTGGGCGCGTTCGCTGTCGAACTTGGAAACGGCCTTCTTCCAGATGTGCTCTTTCTGGGAAGTCTCCTTGGCCACGGTGGCGGCGCGGAGGAGGGCTTCCTCGTCAAGGATGTCCTCGTTCTCCTTCAGGACTTCAAGGAGCTCGTCGGAAGTGTAATTCCTATACTCGATATTTGCGATGAGGCGGGCGCGGCGCAGCTCCGGAAGAACCTCTCCCTTGAGCGCGGTGTACACCTGCGACATGTTCTTGATTTCGCTCTCGCGGACTGCGGGGTCTGAGTACATGGAAAGGACCCTCAGGATGAGGTCTTTATCTTCAAGATCACTCTCTGCGACAAGCTTCTGGAAGCCTTCCCAGTCCTCACCTACGCTGCGGACCTCCGGCTTGTCAGTGGTGATGCCCTTGGTTACGCTGGCCCAGGCCTTGCCTGCGCTGCCGGAGCGGTCTTCAGAGAGCTTTTCGTTGTGTTCCGCGGAGCCTTCCGGGGAAGCGTATGCAACGATTTCCGCGTTCTTCACGGTAGCGCGTTCATCGGCCAGGGCGTCCTTGAGGGCCTGCTGGAATTCCTTCACGGAAGCGCTCTTGAGCTCTGAATTGCGGACCTCGGAGGAGTTGACATCGTACTTGATCTGACCCTCTACGGTGACGGGAACCATTTCCTGGTACTCGCCATCCTTGAAAGCTACGTTGGCCGCGGGCTTCACAAGCATGTAGGTGGTGTTGGCGCCGTCCGCTACCTTCTTGGTGGGAAGGGGAATCTGCTTACCTTTGGCAAGGACCTTTCCGCGGAGCTCCAGGAAGCACTTTTCCATGCCTTCCACATAGTCGAAATGGATGTTTTCCGTGACCTTCTGGCCCTTGGAGGAGATAACCTTGTAGTTGGCTCTTACGTTCTCTCCCTGGTATTTGAAGGGCTTCATGGATGCCTCTCCGCCTTCATAGACGATGACGGGAGTCACCTCCATTACCACGCCGGGATTGTAATAGCCGTCCGGGTAAGTTACGGAGACGGTTGCGTCTATGGTTCCGTTGATTACTTCCAGTACGGGGGGGATGCATTCAATCTTGATGTTTTCCGCCTGTTTGGTCATCTTGTCCTGTGAGGAACATGCTGCCAAAAGCGCAAGGGCGGCAAGGAGAAACAGAGTCTTTTTCATATAGTCTATAAGTATTGTACTTGTCTAGAATACAAAGATAAGAATATTTTTAGTAAATTTGCACGCTATGGATTTGCAGGCGTTAAAAAACAAATACGACATAATAGGCAACGATCCCGCCCTCAACGAGGCCCTGGAAACGGCCGTCAAATTTGCTCCTACCGGGCTCAGCGTTCTCATTCAGGGAGAAAGCGGAGTGGGTAAGGAGAACGTAGC